>CAYWTG010000076.1:0-7030 GCA_964461155.1 uncultured Ruminococcus sp. | reverse complement strand
CCACGCAAACGGCGACTACAAGAAGAAGTTCGGCATGAACTGGGACTACCGTCCGTTCACGCTCGAGGCGAACTTCTGCGCTATCGACGCGCTTCAGGAGATGTTCCTCCTCGACGGCGAGGGACGCATCACGATCTCCCCCGCGATCCCCGAAAAGTGGCGCGACTACTCCTTTAAGCTCCGCTCCAAAAACGGCGTCATCATTGAGGCCGAGATCAAAAACGGCGTCCTCGAGCGCATCGTGCTCAAGGCATACCGCGACTGCACGTTCGATCTTTACTTCGGCGACGAGCAAATCGACACGTTAAAGCTCCGCCGCGGCGACGAGCTCAAGATAAACACCATCGCGTAAAGGGAAACCGCATATCAAAACACTCATGTCACATCGTTGCATGAGTGTTTTTTGTCCGTGCACATTTAAAATCCTCCACCGCGCCAAATGCAAAATAATTCGCATAATCGGTTGACAAGACGCGCGGAATGCTTTATAATAGTTAATGCAGATTAACTTAAATCGTTTTTTAGTCGCAAGGAGATAACTCTCATGACAAAAGAAGGCATTTACGAATTTATAAAGCGTCAGAAAACTTCAATTATATCCTCCGTCGGCGAAGACGGATATCCCGCGACCCGCGCTCTGGTACAGCCTGTGCTCGTCGACGGCGACGATATTTACTTCGCCACATACACTTCCTCGAGAAAAGTTGCGCACTACCGCGCGAATACCAAAGCCTGCGTCTATTTTTACGAAAAAGGACGAAACTTCTCGGGCGTCGAGATCAAGGGAGACATTGCGGTTCTCACCGACGACGAAACGAAGCGTAGATTTTGGAAGCCGTTTTTCAACAGATTTTATAAAAGAGGCGTCACCGACCCCGACTACTGCATTTTGAAATTCACCGGCTTTGAAGCGCAGTATTTCACAAGTCAGCACACGCAGACGATAAAGCTTTATGAGAAGGTATGGACAAGTACATGAGCGCGAACGCTGTTTTCTCTAAGTTTTCGCGGGACTACATGGAATCAAAAAAGGATCTGCCGATACGCCCGAGCGAGATGGCGGTCATAAATATCATCACTCAGCGCGACGGGCTGTACACTCCGCTCATGATAGCCGAGCTTCTCGGCGTGTCGAAGCCCATGATAACCGCGCACATCCGCGCACTGTCCAAAAAAGGGTACATCCGCAAGGCGGGCTCTTGCGAGGACAGACGCAGCTTTCACGTGCTCCCGACCGAAAAAGCCGAAAGCCTTGCATTCGAGTTCAAGGAAAAGCAGGAAAAATATCTGAAAGAGATCGAGTCAAAGCTCCCGCACGGAGAATTTGACGAGCTTTTGCGGCTTGTCGAAAAGGTACTGCCGCTTATGGAAGAAATAAAGGAGAAAGAAAATGCAAAATAACGAGATATGCAAAGCCGTGGCGTGGAATCCGTGGCACGGTTGCAAAAAAGTCAGCCCAGGCTGCATGAACTGCTTCGTATATAAGATGGACAAACGCTACGGCCGCGACACTTCGATCATAACAAAGGGCAAGACCACATATGAACTGAAAGATCGCGATTGCCCGCCGGGCTCGCTCGTGAAGCTCTGCTTCTCGTCCGACTTTTTCATCGAAGAGGCAGACGCGTGGCGCGACGGCTGTTGGGACTTCATCCGCCGTCGCCGCGACTGCGTTTTCGTCACAACGACAAAGCGTCCCGAGAGGATAAAGGAATGCCTGCCCTCCGACTGGGGTGAGGGATGGGATCATTTCCATCTGAGCATCTCTATCGAAAATCAGGCAATGGCCGATCGTCGTCTCCCCTATTTTTTGGACGCGCCGCTCACACACCGCGAGGTGTTCTGCTCTCCGCTGATCGCACCGATATCGCTCGGTGAGTATCTCGACACGGGACTCATCAAATGCGTGAACGTCGGCGGCGAGATGTCACCGAAAAACGAGGTTCGCCCGATCATGTGGGAGTGGGTCCGCGACCTTTATCTCGAGGCCGCAGAGCGCGGCATCGAGTTCTATTTCCACCAGTGCGGCTCGATGTTCATCCGCGACGGCATAAACATCGGCAAGTGGAAATTAAACGAGCAGATAGCCCGTGCGGAGGAGATCCAGCACGAGCTCGAAGCGATGTACGGCGGTGCCGAGAGAACAAAACCGCGAGTTGGTTGCTGAGAAGGAGCAAAAATGGAAGAACTTAAATTTTACCCGAAACATCCGTCGCCATTAAAGACAACCAAGATCGAAACACGCCCCATGCCGACGCTTTCCCAAGACGCGCCGTTTGAAGCAAAATCGCTTTACGATGAGTTCACCGCAGACTCGGAAAGCTTCTTCGCAAAGTATGTCGACAAACGCTTTGAAGTCACGGGAGTCGCAAAAAAAGTCGGACCCGATATTCACAACAAGCCCTCGATCGAGCTGTCGGACAGCAGTAACGGTCGGACTTTCGCGCTTGTCATCTTCCCGAGCGACGATCATTACGCACTCGTCAGTGTCGGAGATCGCGTCACCGTGCGCGCAAATTACCTCGTGATGAGCAATCACTACGGCACGGTAATGAAATTCTCCGAACTTGTTTCCGTGGAAAAATGATGTCAAGAACAGCTTCACACGAACTTTTCAACTCACGAGAGGCGGGAGAGATCGTTTTAAATTATCCGCTTTTTGACGGAGAAAAAGTCATCGAAAACGCCTCGGTCGTCATAAAAGACGGAGTCATCTCCTCTATCGGCGAAGCAAAACGCGCCGACCGCGGGGAGCTCTTTATGATGCCCGGCCTCATCGATGCGCACACGCATATAAACACCGCCGCTCAAACACAAGCCATGTTAAAGCACGGCATTAGTGCCGCCTGTGACATTTCGGCTCCCGCCTCGCTTGTCTCCCGCAGTGAGTCTTTCACTTTCGTTTCGTCTGCCGGAATGACCATGGGAACACTGAACGGTGTCTCTTATGTAGAGCACGCGATAAGCTGCGGTGCGAAATATATTAAGGTCATGCTCACGGAACCTATCTTTATGCCGAAAAGCGTTATTCGCGACATCTGCGAAGCATCGCACGAAAACGGACTTAAAGTCGCCGTTCACGCTGTCTCTCTCAAGGCGGTACGCACGGCGGTAAGCTGCGGCGCGGATATTCTGATACACGTCCCGATGAAAGAAGAGTTTCCGAGAGAGCTTGCCGAGACGATTGCGGAAAAAGGCATATCGGTCGTTCCGACTCTCGTCATGATGAAAGCTTTTGCGGACAGCGGCAGAGGCTCATACAAAGCGCATCACTACGAAAACGCCGAAAATGCAGTGCGCCTCCTTCACGAATGCGGCGTGCCGATCCTCGTCGGAACCGATGCAAACGACGGCTCGTTCTCGCCTCCGGTGGAGTACGGACGATCGCTTCATCGCGAAGCAAAGCTTCTTTCGGATGTCGGCCTTACACCGTGTGAGATCTTAGCCGGTGCGAGCGCGAAAACCGCAAAAGCGTTCGACATTTCCGACTTCGGAAAGATCGCCGTCGGAAAGCGCGCCGTGCTTTTGCTTTGCGACGGAAGACCCGACAAAAACATATCCGATGCTCAAAATATACGACAGATCATAGTTGACGGAAAGGCAATATTATGAAGATCATAACCGTCGAAGAACACATATCGGGTGCGCCGATAGACCGTTATCTCGCAAAATATTCCGCGAAAGACGCGCCTTATGCGGGATATTCTCACATAGAGGGCAGGCCGTATTCACCGGACGCGCGGCTTTTCGATACGGATAAGTACCGTCTCGACGATATGGACAGAAACGGCATCTCGTTTCAGATACTCTCATATCCCGTAAAAGCTCAGCTTCTGCCGAAAAGCAAAGCCGCGCCCATCGTGAGCGAGACAAACGACTTTATCGCGGATACGGTAAAAGCTCATCCCGACCGTTACGGCGCATTCGCTCTGCTCCCATGGTCAGATCCGTCGGCGGCAGTGAAAGAAGTCGAACGCGTAAAAAAGCTCGGCTTTCACGGCATTCTGCTCAGCGGAAGAGCCTCTGCCGACGAAAAGTTTCTCGATGACAAGCGATATTCGCCGATCCTCGAGGCGTGCGCGGCTCTTGAGCTTCCGATCTATATCCACCCCGCCGCACCGCTGAAGGCCGTACAGAAGCCATACTACTCCTCACTCGGAGACGAAGTCAGCGCAAGACTTTCGCTCCACGGCTGGGGATGGCATAACGAGGCCGGTATACAGATACTTCGCATGATCCTCGCGGGGCGATTTGACGATTTTCCGACGCTTAGGCTCATCGCCGGACACTGGGGCGAAATGCTCCCGTTTTTCCTGTCCCGCTTAGATCAGTCCATGCCGCGATGCGTGACAAAGCTCAGTCGCAGCGTGACCGAAACGTTCAAAGAAAGCGTATACGTCACCCCGAGCGGTATTTTCGATTATCCTCAGCTGAAATTCTGTGTCGAAGTGCTCGGAGCGGATAGGATAATACATTCCGTCGACTGCCCGTTTATAAGTAACGCGGGAGCCCTGCCGTTTATCGAAAACGCACCTCTCGACGAAAAAGAAAAAGAACTCATTGCACACGGCAATGCGGAAAAATTATTTAAACTGTAATTAAGGAGAAGATCATGAACACTTTGGAAGCCATTTACAGCAGAAGATCGATACGCAACTTCAACGGCGAGGCCATCACGGACGACGAGATGCGCGAAATACTCAACTCGGCATACGCCGCGCCGGTCGGCCGCGCGATGTACGACACTCTCGCCATGTCCGTCATAACAAACGGCGAGCTTCTCGCAGAGTGGGAAAAGCTCATGGCAGCCGCCGTCGGAAATCCCGATATGCACCCGTTTTACGGCGCACCCGCTGTGATACTCGTCTCATCGGTCATCCCGCCCGAGCAGGACGGCAACGTAAATTATTCAAATGCCGCAATTCTCGTACAGAACATGGCTCTCGCCGCAACCGAGCTCGGCATAGGTGCCTGCCACATATGGGGAGCTGTCCGCGTGCTGAGCGGCAATGCGGAATTTGTCGACAAGCTTAGAGTTCCCGCCGGAATGAAGCCGTGCTGCGCGATAGCACTCGGCCGCTTTGACGGCGCATACGAGTCGCGCGAGGTCGCGCCGAACCGCATCGTAACGGAATTTGTAAAATAAGCTTCGCGCGGAGGAAAAATGACTGACATCAAAAGGCTCGGCCTCGGATGTATGGATATGTCGAATCGGCGAAATCCCGACGCATCCGCCAAAACGATCCGCCACGCACTCGACTGCGGCATCACCCTTTTTAACACGGGCGAGTTTTACTCCTCCGGCGAAAGCGAGATGATCGTCGGAGAAGCACTGCGCGGAGTTCCGCGCGACAGCTACTTTCTCTCGGTAAAGTTCGGCGTGCTCCCACAGCCCGGCGGCGGCATTTACGGACTTGACGTAAACCCTTTTAACCTTAAAGCCCACCTCGCGTATTCGCTTTCGCGCCTCGGCATGGATCATGTCGATCTGTACCAGCCCGCACGCTCCGATACGCAGATCCCGATCGAGGAAGTCGTCGGAGAGATATCACGACTTGTTGAAGCGGGATATGTTCGCAACATCGGCCTTTCGATGGTGGACGCCGAAACTCTTCGCCGCGCGTGCCGCGTGCATCCCATACACACGGTTGAAATGTCGTATTCACTCATCGACAGAGATATCGAAAAAGAGCTCATCGCCACCGCAAAGGAGCTCGGCGTGCGCGTTCTCGCTTTCGGAACGATCGGTCACGGCCTCTTCGCCGACGATGTTCTCGAAAGATATGAAGAAAACCCGCACACCGCTCGCGGTATGCTCTCATCCGAGCATCGAGAGACAAACCTCCCGATGATAAAAGCCTTAAAAGAGATCGCCGACCGAAAAGGCGTCGGCCTTTCAAAGCTTGCTCTCGCGTGGTCGCTTGCAAAGTTCGACAACGTGCAGAGTCTCGTCGGCACAACAAATCCCGAGCATCTTCAAAGTGCCGTCGACGCACTCTCGCTCGAGCTGTCGCGCGAGGATATAGAAAAGATCGAATCGGCTTTCCGTGCAGATGAAATAAGCGGCAGAGGTATGCGGAATTTCCGCTTCTCCGGCGGGCACATGACGCTTGCCTGAACCTGCTTAAATTCATGTGTGCGCCCCGCTTCACGGCGAAAAGCAGAAGATGCGCACCCGAATATCGGCAAATGTCGCGCCTTTCATGCCCGCACGACGTGAGAAAACTGCGAAAATCTCGATAAAATAAGGGAAAATCAAGTTTTAGACAGTTGACAAAATGTGTTCTCGTATGGTATAATTCATGATGAAAGAGTGTAATCATTTATCATAAAGGTAGGTTAACGTAAATGAAGTGTCCGTACTGCTCATTTGAAGACAGCAAGGTCATAGATTCACGCCCCGTCGATGAGAACAACAGCATCCGCCGACGCCGCGAATGTCTCGAGTGTCACCGCCGATTTACGACCTATGAAGTCATAGACGTATTTCAGCCCGTTGTAATAAAAAAGAACGGCGCAAAGGAGCTTTTTGATAAGAACAAGCTTCTCTCGGGTCTGCTCAAGGCGTGCGAAAAACGTCCTGTCAGTGCCGAAAGCGTCGCCGACGAGGTGGAAGCCGAGATCCACAACTCCCTCTGCCGCGAGATCACGTCGAACGCCATCGGTGAGCTCGCCATGGAGAAGCTTCGCGCAAAGGACGACGTAGCCTACGTGCGCTTTGCCTCGGTGCACCGCGAGTTCAAGGATATCGACTCATTCATGCGCGAGCTGACAAGGCTCAAAACGCGCAAGGCCGACGAGGAATAACGGCATTTGCAAAATATTTGCCGTTTTTCTGAGTGATCGGTGACTCAATCTCACAAAAAACACGTACCTCACATTGACGAACCGCAAGTGCCTCGCATTTGCGGTTCGTTTTTTCGAGTGTTTACACTGTGTTCATTGACAAATCGCACGCGATGCGGTATCATTAAAAAAATAAAGCTCCTCACGAAAGGATGCACAAATGAAAGCTTCAAAGCTCAACACG
>CAYWTG010000075.1:0-7031 GCA_964461155.1 uncultured Ruminococcus sp. | reverse complement strand
TCGCCCGCCTTTTTTCAAAAAGGCGGTGGGGTGCAGGGGCAACGCCCCGCGCGTTTTTCCCCCGTCGATCTCCCCTCCCCTACGCGCGTATGACCGCGAATGCGGCGGTTATTAGGGCGCAGGCGGCGACTCCTCCGAGGGTCAGTCCTATTATAAAGCCCGCAAGGACGCAGTGTGCAACGTACCAGAATCTCATCTTCCGACTCCCGAAAACTTCATTCTCAAAGTAAGCTCAGTTTTCCCCGAGTCGGGCGGATCGATACATCAGAGCTCGCGCGCCGTCAGCTCGATGAGGAGCTCCGTGTTGTCGCTTTGCCCGCGAGAGTCTATCGCCGCACGATTTCGGCGGATCTCTCCGCACTTGCGGCACTTATGATATATCACAAATCCGTGACGCGCGTCCGGCTCGGCCTTTACCGCGTCCATTATCCCACCGCAGTCCGACGCGCGGTCGCCCGGATTCACGTCGAGATGAAGCGACGCGAGACAGTACGGGCAGTGGTTTCGTGACGTGTATCCCAGCGGCTCGACCTCGCGCCCGCAGGCGGCGCACACGAATCCGCTGTCGTTCTTTGTGAATCTTTTCGTTTCCATTATCTCAAATTCTCCTCGTAGTATATCCCCTGATACGTGCCGCGTCGGTAGAGCTCGCGGTCTATCATGTTCATGATCTCCGTCTTGCGCCGGCTCCACTCGGGCGCGATCAAAACGTCTGACGGACTGTCACCCGTCACGCGCCCCATAACGCACCTCGGCGGCATTATCTCTATCTGATCGCACACCGTGCGAATATATTCTTCCCTGTCGAGCACCTCGTATTTGCCGCTCTCGTACATCTCCGCAAGACGCGTCCCGCGAAGCACGAGCATCAGATGTATCTTCACCATGTCCGGCCGAAGTGCCGCCGTGTCGCGCGCTGTCCGCATCATCTCTGCGTGCCCCTCGCCCGGGAGCCCGTTTATTATGTGCACGCCGATCGAGATGTTTCCGCCCGCCGCGCGAAGCCGTTCGTATCCTCGGCAAAACTCGTCAAAATCGTGCCCGCGGCCGATCACTCGCGCGCTCTCGTCCGACGAGCTCTGCAACCCGAGCTCTACCGTCACCGGCAGCTTCTCCGATACGCGAACGAGCTCTGCGACCGCCTCGTCCGACAGACAGTCCGCGCGAGTCGCCACGTCGAGCATCACCGCGCCCTCGAGCGACGCGGCCTCGTCGTATATCCGCCGCAAAACCCGCGCGTCGGCGTACGTGTTCGTGTTCGCCTGCAAATACGGGATAAACCCGACGGGCGACCACTTTCGGCAGGCCACACGCCGCGCGTTTTCGTATTGCTCACGAAGACTTTCGCCACACGCGCCCGAGCTTCCCGACAGGCAGTAGATGCACCCGCCCACGCCGAGCGTGCCGTCCTTGTTCGGGCAGGTGAAGCCCGCGTCAAGCGGCAGCTTTGCGCATTTTCCGCCGAAGGTGTGCTTCGTGTAGTAGTCAAAGGTCTGATACCGCTTTTCGGTATCCGAATATTCATAAGGATTTGTAAGTATCTGTGACGCCATTGCCGCACCTTTTCATCGAAGTCTGACCGAGCATATAAGACGCTCCAGGATCACGTAGCCGAGCGGCGATGACTTCATCTGCGCGTCCGCGTCGGCGCACATCGAAACCGCCGCGTCGAGCTTCTCACACGCGATTCCCGCGACGGCTTTCATGTAGAGCCCCACGCGGTATTCGTGCATCTTCGTCGCCGATGCGATCTCGCGCCGCGTCGCGCCCTCCTCGACAAGATGCGCCACCGACGCCATGTCGCAGAAGACCGCAGTCACCGCCGCAAGCAGCCGTATCGGACTCTCGTTTCTGTCCTTTGCCATGCGAAGCGAGTCGAGCGAGGTCTCCGTCGCACCATCGAGGATCGAGTTCGCGAGGCGGAACGCGTCTTCCTCCTCCGTGCGAGATACCGTCGACTCCACAAGACGCACGCTGACAGCACTGAGCCCCGCACCGCACGCGCGCGCGGCCACCTTCTCCGCCTCAAGCGAAAGTCGGTGCATACTGCGCCCGCAGAGGTCGATCATCCGCGAAAGAGACGCCTCGTCCGCAGAAAGACCGTGCTCGGCAAAATGCCGCGCGAGCCAGCGCATCAGCGGCAGGGGCGCGCACAGGGGAAGCTCCGTCACGGCGATCACGGGAGACAGCGCACGGTATGCCGCGCTCGGCCGCTTTGCGGTACCCGCGTCAAATCCGCCCGGTGCGACGACAAAGATGAGCACCGTGTCATCGGGCATCGACGCGAAGAGCTCCGGCAGTACCTTTTTCTCACGCTCCGGGAGCGCGTCGTAGGAGGTCAGACTCACGCGAATGAGCTTCTTTTCCGCCATCATCGGCACGCGCGACACGGCGTCCTCGAGAGCCGCCGCAGAAAAATTTTCATCATTTAAAACGATCTCGTTAAAATCGGCGAACGCCTCGTCAGTGATGACGGCGCGACGTATCGCCGCGGCGTAGTGCTCCTTGAGATAGTCCTCGTCGCCGTACAGAAAATATCCCCCCGTCGGTGCTTTCACGGAGGCTTTCAGCTCCTTTTCGGTCATATCCGTCTCCTTTTTTCGTCTTTTCGATGATACTATATCACACATCGCGTAAAAATGCAAGTGTAGGGCGGAAAATCGAACTTTCGGCGGCATTTTTCGCCTCGTCGCGGGGGCGGACTTGACTTTCGCCGCCCTTTGGGGTATTATATATAGTAAGAATCCCCCCGAAAGGTTTTAATGAAATGAAAAAAGCAAAATTCTTTTTCCGCGCGGCGGTCGCGCTCTCGATCGTCGCCGTGCTCTGCACTTCCTGCGTCTCGGAAAAAGCCCCCGTTGAGATCACCTCGGAAAGCACGGACACGACGTCATCGGCCGAGCGCGAAAAATGCACTGTCCACCACGGAGACTATCACTCGATCCCGACGGAGCTCGCGCTTTACGTCGGCGAGAGCACGACGGACGAGTGGATAAAAGCCCGCGACCCCGAGAGCGTCGATGACGGAGACGGCTGCCCGTGCAGCGAGCGAAACATCAAGGCTTTCATCGATGACTTTGAAATCCCGCGCGAGGTCTTCGCGGTAAAGGCGGATCTTGCGCACTACGCGACATATGACTGCGAGATGCTCTACGAAAAGAGTGCGGAGGAGATCGACGAATATTTCCGCGACGCCGAGGCACTCTCGCGCCTTAATATAAAGTCGCAGCATTTCGCGCTTCTCGAGCATATCATCTCCGACGATCACACGGAGGATATCATGAGCCTCATCGTCACCGACTCCACGGGCGCACACGGAAGCGTGCCGTCGGTGCCGCAGATGGCGCAGCTTCTCGGCATCTCACGCGAGAAGCTTGAGGAGTATATTAAGACGGTCGACGAGAGGACGGAGGAGGTCTGCGGCGAGCTTTTGAAGTTCGACTATGATCTTGACATGATCTACAACGCCGACGGCACGTACAAGAAGCTTCCGGAGACGGACGAGCTGTCAAGCTACGACCGATTGCTTTACCTGAACCGCGTCTTCTGCCGAATCGGCGACTGAGGCGGCAATAACGAAATACACAAACGGAGTTTAGACGAGCCCCTCGCCCCAAACTCCGTTTTTCAAATAGGATAACCCCGCCCTCACCGAAATGCCGCCGGTATGTCGCCCGTAAGCAAACGACACCGCGAAACGCCGCCCTAAGTTTGTCGCCACGCGGACGAGCGTCCACGCAAAACTCCACGCGCGAAGCCGCGAAACGTGACCTGCCCCCTACGCGGCGTGAACTCCGTGCGAGGGGCACACGAACATATCGCAAATATCGCGTACTCCCTCAGTCACGGCTACGCCGCGACAGCTCCCTCCCGGAGGGAGCCTTTTATGTTGTCGCACAGTTACGTTATAAAACTCGCGACACAACAAAACTCACCAATAGCACACCGAGACGCCACCCCACAGTTTGTCGCTTGCTTACGGGCGACAAACCGTGGGGTGGAGTATCGCGGGTTTGCGCGTGGAATCTTGCGGCGGCGTTCGCTTACGGGCGACAAATTTAGGGGTAGAGTTTTGCGCGAAGTAACTACCGCTACGCCGGACTTTCGATTATATATATGGATGAGTGCGCGGTGTTTTTTGTGGGGCTTTGCTTATGATAGAAAGTTCTTCAATCTTCTTTCGCCAAAAGAATCTTTTCGCAATGTATTGACAAAGCTGATCGCACGATGTATACTATTTATGTAGAAAAACATAGTTTTTGCGAGGTGGCTTTTGTGAATATATATATATTAAATCGCAAGCAAACAAAGCTCCGATCGTAACGGATCGGCTTAAATTCGTTCGGGCTTGCACATGAGGGGAACGGTGTCCCCCGCTCATGTGCAGACGTGCGCGACACCGCAGTCTTATTTTAAATATTTTTCAAAGCAGAGGTGTCAAAATGAAAACAAAGCTTATCGCCGCTATTTCCGCTGTCCTCGCCGTGTGTGTGCTTCTGCCGTGCACCGTGTTTGCCGAGGCGTTTTCCTATCGCGACGTTCCGCGCTCCCACTGGGCTTATGACAGCATCATGAAGCTGTCCGCCGACGGCACTTTGGAGGGCAGAGAGCATCACAGCGTCTTTGAGCCGAGCGCGAAGCTGCTTCCCGGGGAGCTTTTCGCCGCGCTTTACCGACTTGCCGACGACAAAACGATCACGCCCTCGTTCGATTTCTGCGGGAATCTCGCCGAGTCTCCCGCGTCGCCCTCCGACAAATACGGCACTTCCCTTTACAGCGGCAAGTGGTTCCGCGACTACATCTTCTGGGCAGCGTATAACGGGCTTCTTCCCGTGACTGCCAACAGACTCGGCACGCTCTCCGAGCTCGGCACGTACAGAGTCGGAAGCGCGTCCGCTTCCCTGCCGCCCGTCGGAGAGACGCTGACGAACGAAGCGTACTATATTACCGTTGACGCGGGCATTTCCGCCGACGGAAAGCAATCGGAGCCTCTCACCCGCACGGACATCGTCACGGCTCTTTATCTCTACGCCGAAAAATATCTCGATGCCGCCGCGCCCGACGCTTCCGTGCTCGACGAGTATCATGACGGCTCTCTTGTCCCGAATGCCGACACGCCTATAGAGAAGAGCTTCCCCGTAACTCCCATTTACGCAAATCTCGCCACCGTCGGCGAGGGTGATCTCCCGACTGCGGCGTGGAGCTGGGCTGTCGAAAACGGGATCGTCATCGGATACCCGGACAAAACTCTCTGCCCCGGCGCGCGCCTCACACGCGCGGAATACGCCGTGCTTCTCGACAGATTCATCGCTTACGCGAAATGATCGATTAGATCACGAAAGCTTAAAACAAAAAGGTCTCAGCCGCTCGGCCGAGACCTTTTTTCGATGTGTTTATCTGATTCCGTAGTGCTCGATGACGTAGTCCATGTCCTTATCACCGCGTCCGGAGAGGTTGATGAGCACGGAGCCGTGATCCATCGTCTGCGCAAGCTTCATTCCGTAAGCCACCGCGTGCGAGCTCTCGATGGCGGGGATGATTCCCTCGAGACGGGAGAGCTTGTAGAACGCGTCGATCGTCTCCTCATCGTCGATGACGTCGTACTTGACGCGGCCGAGGTCGCGCAAGAATGCGTGCTCGGGGCCCGACGAGGGATAGTCAAGTCCGCTTGCGACGGAGTAAACGGGAGCGGGGTCGCCGTTTTCGTCCTTGAGCATGATGCTGTTGAAGCCGTGCATAACGCCCTCCGAGCCGTACTTGAGGCTTGCCGCGTGATCTCCGAGCTTCGGACCGCGTCCGAGAGGCTCAATGCCGTAGATGTCAACAGGGTCGTTTAAGAATCCCGCGAAGAGTCCCGCCGCGTTCGAACCGCCGCCGACGCAGGCGACGATGGCCGTGGGGAGATTTCCCGTCATCTCGATGAACTGGTCGCGCGCCTCGATGCCGACGACGCTCTGGAAGTCACGCACCATCATCGGGAACGGATGTGGGCCGAGCACAGAGCCGATGCAGTAGATGGCGTCCTTATACTCGCGGCTGTACGCGTCGAATGCAGCGTCGACCGCCTCCTTGAGTGTCTGGAGTCCGTGAGTAACCTCGACTACGTTCGCGCCGAGGATCTTCATTCTTGCGACGTTCGGGGCCTGCTTTTTGATGTCGACCGAGCCCATGTAGATGTCGCACTCGAGGCCGAAATAAGCAGCCGCCGTAGCGAGAGCCACGCCGTGCTGACCCGCGCCGGTCTCGGCGATGACCTTCTTTTTGCCCATGTACTTTGCAAGCAGAGCCTCGCCCATGCAGTGATTGAGCTTATGTGCGCCGGAGTGGTTGAGGTCCTCGCGCTTCGCGTAGAGCTGAACCTTGCCGCCGAGCGCGTCGGACAGACGCTCGAGATGAGTTACGGGGGTGGGTCTTCCCTGGAACTCGCGGCGGATGCGGCGAAGCTCGGCGATGAACTTCCTCGACTGCGCGATCGAGTAGTAGGCCTCGGTGATCTCGCGCATGGCGTCGAGGAGCTTGTCTTCGATATAGGCTCCGCCGTACTTGCCGAAGTAGCCGTTGTTGTCGGGGTAGTTGTTAAAATATGTGTCGAAGTCGATTCCGTTGAATTTCATGATAATATTCCTTTCAAGATCGGTTATAAAGAATTGATTTGTGCCGCGCGGGCATTTTTTGTGGGCGAGGATTTCACGAGCGTCGCCATCGTTTTGTAAGGAGTATCATAATGAGGTGCCTTTCTCTCTGCGGGAAAACAAAAAATCCTCGACAGAGCTGAAAATCTGCCAAGGACGAACAAAAACAAGTCCGCGGTGCCACCTTGAATTCGCAAAAAGCGCACTTTGCGGGATACCGACATATCCCCGACCACTCACGCAGGCCTCGCGTTGCGGAATACTCGGCAAAGCCTTTCCCCGCACCCTCCGCGGTCCATTTGACGATTTGTTTCCCACCCGACTCACAGCACCGCGGGCTCTCTGAGGAGGCATGATCGCCGTTATCTCCGCATCAACGGTTTGATGTTATGATTATAC
>CAYWTG010000074.1:0-7136 GCA_964461155.1 uncultured Ruminococcus sp. | reverse complement strand
CTTCAGCTCTGCGGACGAGCGGTCGTTTGCGTGATCGTCATAGTAATTGACCGTCGTCGAAGCGGAGTCGGTGTCGCCGTATGTGAGCTTGATCACTTTATTGCCGTTTTTGATTTCGACCTTCGGCTCTTCGGGAAGCTCGAGCTCTATTGTGATATTTCCGCCGCGATCGATGACCTGGCAGGTGTAGGTGTCACCGTAGTGGATCGCCTTGTAGTATTTCTTCTGGACGACATACGCGTCTCCAACCACTTCGGAATCATCGCGCTCGGCAACGAATACCGTCTGCGCATTTGTAGTGTCGGATGCGTCGCTGTTCTTGGCATCGCCGTTTCCGCACGAAGTGAGTGCCGTTGCCGCGAGAAGAGCCGCAAGAAGAAGTGTTGTCAGCTTAAAGGAGGTCTTATTCATAACTTGCACCTCAATAAGCTATGTCGACGGATTTTCCGGTAGCGGCAGACTCGTAGACAGCGTCAAGTATCTTCATGAGCACAAGGCCGTCCTCGGCTGTTGCGCGGCAGGGTGCTTTGCCGGTTGCAGCATCGATGAAGCCGGCAATCTCGCGATTGAAGCTGTTCATGTCGAATCCTGTGTCGCCTGTGGGCTTCAGGTTAACGTATCTGCCGGCCATGTCGGTGTAGATCTCGACTCCGGGATCGAGTTTGAGTCCCGCCTTTGTGCCGAAGAGCTCAACATTTCCGACATCCTTTTCAATATTGAGGTTGAAGCTTGCCTCGACATCAAGCGTCAGACCGCTGTCGAATGTGATGAGCGCGGTTGCGAAATCCTCTACGCTGTATTCGTATTTAGCCGCGTCTGCGGGAGCATCCCATGCCGCATCTCCGCCGTTTGCACGGTGGCAACCGATATTCTTATAGGTCTTACCGAATACTGTTACGGGCTTCGGGCCGCCTGCGAGATAGCGAGTGAGATCGATCACGTGAACGCCGAGGTCGATGAGGGGACCGCCGCCGGAGAACTTCTTATCTCCGAACCAACCGCCGGGGCAACCGTCGCGGCGAAGGTATGTTGCCTTTGCAAAGTAAATATCGCCGAGTGCTCCGGAGTTTTTAAAGTCCATAACGGTATCTGCGTCCTTACCGAAGCGGCGGACAAAGCCGATCTGAAGAAGACGTCCGGTGCGCTTTGCGGTGTCGAGCATCTCCTGAGCCTCAGCGGCGTTCAGTGCCATGGGCTTCTCGCAGAGTACGTTTGCGCCTGCCTCGAGAGCCGCAATCGTCGCGCATTTATGAGCGGCGTTCCATGTGCAGACACTGACGCAGTCGAGCTTTTCCGTCGCGAGCATCTCGTTAAAGTCGGTATAAGTGCGTGCAAAGCCGTACTTTTCGGCGAAAGCCTTAACTTTATCGGCGTCAAGGTCGCAACAAGCCGTGAGTTCTACAGCACCGCTCTCGACGAGCTTTTCATATCCGCGTGCGTGGAAGTGGCTGATATTTCCCGTTCCGATTATTCCTATTTTGAGTTTTTCCATTTTTATATCCTTTCTGCCGACCGCGCGGCTCAAAGCTTTTTAAGATATTACAACTTTCTTTGAAGTTTTTGACTGTATGTATTCTTTGACAGGTTCGAGTGCTCCTTTCGGGATCGCCTCGCTGTCGAATGCTGCGGTTTTGCCGATGCTGTCGTATTTTGATGAGCCGAGTCTGTGATACGGCTCGAGATCGACGCGCGTTATGTGCTCGTACTTTTCAAGAAGAGCCGCTATCGCGTCGTAATGGACATTGTTATCGTTGATACCCGGGATTATCGGACATCTGAGCACGATCTCGCGTCCCTCGGCGTTTATTATTTCGAGATTATTCAAGATCACATCGGGGTATACTCCCGTAGCCTTTTTGTGTTCTTCCCTGCCGGTCACCTTATAGTCAAAAAGAAACACGTCAACGTACGGAATCGCGCGTCTGAGCACGCTTTCGGAATAAAATCCGCAAGTCTCGATGGCGGTGTGTATGCCTCTGTTTTTTGCCTCGGTCAAAAGTGCTACGGCGAAATCGCTCTGATAAAGCGGCTCACCGCCCGAAAGGGTCATTCCGCCTCCGCTTTCCTCGTAAAACATACGGTCGGACTCGACCTCGCGCATAACATCGTCTACGGTGTACTCGCGGCCGACGAGTTTGAGCGCGCCGGCGACACATTCTTTGATGCACTTGCCGCACCTCTCGCAGTTTTCGCGCAGATATCCGTGAAGCCCGTCCGCGAAAACGTGACATCCTTTTTCGCAGACTGAACAGCGTCCGCAGGCGATACATTTATTAGAAAGAAACTCGACATCCGTCTCGCGTGAGAGTCCCTCGGGATTGTGACACCAAAGGCATCGAAGCGGACATCCTTTAAGAAAAACATTCGTGCGTATGCCGGGCCCGTCGTGGATAGAAAATCTCTGTATGTCAAATACTGTTCCCGTTGTCATTTTAATTCCTCCGTTTTTCGGCAATCATATGCTTATTATATCATTATCGCCCGACGAATTCAACCTTTTATTTGAAAATATCATGAAAGCTTCACTCGACACGTTTTTCGCGCTGCAACGCACGAGATATTCATGCGCGCTCGCGGCCCGAATCGGGAAATAATTCTTGACGTAAATGTGGCGATATGATATAATATGAATATATTTTTGTATAGGGGATGAACTTACTATGGGAAAAACACTTGCACAAAAAATCCTTGACGCACACATCATCGAGGGCTCTCCGATCAAAGGCACTGAGGTCGCCTTGAAGATCGACCAAACGCTGACACAGGACGCCACGGGTACTATGGCGTATCTTGAATTTGAGGCTATGGGTATTCCGCGTGTCAAGACAGAGCGCAGTGTTGCTTATATAGATCACAACACACTTCAGTCCGGCTTTGAAAACGCAGACGACCATCGTTTTATCGGCTCCGTCGCTAAGAAGCACGGCATATATTTCAGCCGTCCCGGAAACGGAATCTGCCACCAGGTTCACCTTGAAAGATTCGGTATTCCCGGAAAGACTCTCATCGGCTCCGACAGCCACACTCCCACCTGCGGCGGTATCGGTATGATCGCCATCGGTGCCGGCGGACTTGACGTTGCCGTTGCCATGGGCGGTGGTGCTTACTACATTACATATCCCGAGATCGTCGGAATCAAGCTCACGGGCAAGCTTTCTCCGTGGGTCGCCGCTAAAGACGTAATTCTCGAGGTTCTCCGCATTCTCTCCGTTAAGGGCGGCGTTGGTCGCATTATCGAGTATTTCGGCGACGGCGTTGCAACGCTTTCCGTTCCCGAAAGAGCGACGATCACTAACATGGGCGCGGAGCTCGGTGCCACGACATCGATATTCCCCTCCGACGAGGTTACAAAGAGCTTTATGAAGGCTCAGTGCCGCGAGGCGGACTGGACAGCCCTCAGCGCGGACGCGGATGCAGAGTACGATCGCATAATCGAGATCGATCTCTCGAAGCTCGTTCCGCAGGCTGCTTGCCCGCACTCCCCCGACAATGTAAAGACGCTCGACGAGATCGGCAAGATCAAGATCGACCAGGTATGTATCGGCTCCTGCACAAACAGCTCGCTTCTCGATATGCTGAAGGTTGCGTATATCCTCGACGGCAAGACCGTTCATCCCGACGTTTCCCTCTCGATCGCTCCCGGCTCAAAGCAGGTTCTCAACATGATCTCGAAGAACGGTGCGCTCTCGAAGATGATTGACAGCGGCGCACGTATTCTCGAGTCGGCTTGCGGCCCTTGCATCGGTATGGGTCAGTCCCCGAACTCTGCTGGAATCTCTCTTCGCACGTTCAACCGTAACTTCGAGGGCAGAAGCGGCACAAAGGACGCTCAGATCTACCTCGTATCTCCCGAGGTTGCCGCATATTCCGCTATCGTCGGATATCTCGCAGACCCGAGAGAGCTCGGTGAAATGCCCGAATTCACACTTCCCGAAGTATTCGATATAAACGACAATATGGTTGCAGCTCCTGCGAGCGAGGATTCTGCCGACTCCGTGAACATCCTCCGTGGCCCGAACATCAAGCCCTACCCTGTCACCTCGCCTCTCGCTGAGCGCATCGAGTGCTCCTGCTCTCTCAAAGTCGGCGACAACATCACGACCGACCACATCATGCCCGCAGGCGCGAAAATACTTCCGCTTCGCTCTAACATCCCCGCTATTTCAAAGCACTGCTTCACTGTATGCGACCCCGACTTCCCGGCAAGAGCCGAGGCTCTCGGTCAGAGCATCATCGTCGGCGGCGCGAACTACGGTCAGGGCTCATCGCGTGAGCACGCGGCACTGGCTCCCCTTTACCTCGGCGTAAAGGCAGTTATCGCGAAGTCTTTCGCACGTATTCACAAGGCGAACCTCGTAAATGCGGGAATTCTGCCGCTCACGTTCAAGGACGAAGCCGACTACGACCGCATCTATCAGGGCGACGTACTCGTTATCGAAAACGCTCGCGAGCAGATCAACGCAGGTTGCGAGATCACCGTTCTCAACAAGAACGCGGGACGTAGCTTCACCGCTGTTCTCGACGTTTCCGACAGACAGAAAGCAATGCTCTTCGCAGGCGGTCTTCTCGACTACGTTAAAGAGACAAACAAGTAATTTACAAGGAGATATAACGATGGCAAAGATTCAGATGAAGACACCGCTCGTCGAGATGGACGGCGATGAAATGACCAGAGTCATCTGGAAGATGATAAAGGATATACTTATTCTTCCCTATGTTGACCTGAAAAGCGAGTATTACGACCTCGGTCTTGTTCACAGAAACGAGACTGACGACCGCGTGACCGTTGAGAGCGCCGAAGCTACCAAGAAGTATGGTGTCGCCGTAAAGTGCGCGACTATCACTCCGAATGCACAGCGCGTTGAGGAGTATTCCCTCAAGGAGATGTGGAAGAGCCCGAACGGTACTATTCGTGCTATCCTCGACGGTACCGTATTCAGAAAGCCCATCCTCGTTAAGGGCATCGTTCCCTACATTCCCACATGGACAAAGCCCATCACAATCGCGCGTCACGCTTACGGCGATATCTACAAGAATACCGAGCTTCGTGTTGAGGCCGGAAGCCGCGCCGAGCTTGTCGTCACCGACCGTGACGGAAACGAAAAGCGCGCGCTCATTCACGATTTCAAGGACTCCGACGGAATCGTACAGGGCGTTCACAACCTTGACGACTCCATCGCATCCTTCGCACGCTCTTGCTTTAACTACGCACTCGACGCTCGTGAGGATCTTTGGTTCGCTTCTAAGGACACGATATCGAAGGTTTATGACCATCGTTTCAAGGACATCTTCGCTGAGATCTACGAAAATGAGTACAAGGCAAAGTTTGAAGAAGCGGGAATCGAGT
The DNA here is from genome assembly GCA_964461155.1 of uncultured Ruminococcus sp. Classification (GTDB taxonomy): domain Bacteria; phylum Bacillota; class Clostridia; order Oscillospirales; family CAG-272; genus RUG11130. The sequence continues at coordinate 1,789 of CAYWTG010000074.1, read as the reverse complement.
ATTTCTACACGCTCATCGATGACGTTATCGCACGCATCATCCGCTCCGAGGGCGGCATAATCTGGGCTTGCAAGAACTACGACGGTGACGTTATGTCCGATATGCTCGCGACAGCTTACGGAAGCCTCGGTCTTATGACATCCGTTCTCGTATCTCCCGCGGGAGTTTATGAGTATGAGGCTGCTCACGGCACGGTAACTCGTCATTACTACAAGCACCTCAAGGGCGAGAAGACATCAACTAACCCCATCGCGACAATTTTCGCATGGACGGGTGCCCTCCGCAAGAGAGGCGAGCTTGACGATATTCCCGAGCTTTGCGACTTTGCAGACCGTCTTGAGGCTGCATCGATAAAGACGATGGAGGACGGCGTAATGGACAAGAACCTTTCGCTCATCTCCCGCCTTGAAAACAAGCGCGTTGTCGATACTGAGACATTCCTCCACGAGATCGCCGCTCGCATGGCGTAAGAGCCGACCGAAAAACATCTCGATATTATAAACATTAAAGAGCACTCCGAAAGCGTCAAACTTTCGGAGTGCTCTTTCGATATTCTCAAATTTGCGGTACTATCTTGTCGGCACAGCCTCGCCGAGACGAGTCAGGAGCTCGATCTGATCGTCTTCAAGTGTTCCGTCATCGTGTATCTTCACGTCGATGGTCACAACTCCGCCAACCTCATTTACCTTTTTGACGTAGTCGATCACGTGCTCGGCCGAACGCTTACATCCGGTCTCTGCCCACGAACACCAACTGTGTCCGTTTTTGGAAATACCGAGCGGGGCTAAGATATGTGCTTGTGCGCCGTCGATAAAACGAGACTTCGGAATATAGAGGAAATCCTCGAATTCGCCGCAGGTAAATTCTTCGCGGTGGAACCACTTTCTAATATCTTCTTTTACGCCGTTATTGCACGCGAGGATAGCGTTGGGATTTCCTGCCTTGATCGCGTCGTAATAGGGCTCCAAAAGCTCCTGTGTATAGCCGAACAGCTCGTCATAGCAGCCGTCGATCCACCAACCCTTGACAAGATCTCCGTAGCGCACGGCATACTCTTTGAGTACATCCGCCCACTTTGTGACAAAATCCATCGTCACGTGCCCGCGCGGTTCGGCAAAGCCGAATTTTTGTGCGACATCATCATCCATATACGGGCCGTCTCCGGTGTAGTAGAGGTATAAGTCAATATCGTACTTTTTAAGCTCGTGTGCCAGTTCGAGAACGAGATCGCGATTCGAGCACGCCTCGCCCGGCTTTGTTCCCGCAATACGATCAAATGTCGCGTTCGGCCCGAGCATATACTTTCTTCCCTGCATCAAGGTTATGAAATAATATCCCGCGCCCACGCGGTGAAGCGTCTCGGCGAGCTTTTTGACGTCCACGCTGTCAACGCGGCGATTCCAGTCGGCATTTCCCGATACCTCTTCCGGCAAGCTCGGTGTTCCGTAAAGATAATGGGTAAATACTCCCCACTTTCTGCTGTAGAGTCTGTCTTGTCCGTTCATAAAATAACACTCCTTTATTTTGTCTTGAATATGGATACTATCTTGTCGGCACAGCCTCGCCGAGACGAGTCAGAAGCTCGATCTGATCGTCCTCGAACGTTCCGTCGTCGTGTATTTTCACGTCGATGGTTACAACGCCGCCAGCTTCGTTTACTTTTTTTACGTAGTCGATCACGTGCTCGGCCGAACGCTTACAGCCCGTTTCTGCCCATGCGCGCCAGCTCTCTCCTGTTTTCGATATGCCGAGCGGAGCTAATATATGCGCTTGTGCGCCGTCGATGAAG
>CAYWTG010000073.1:0-7195 GCA_964461155.1 uncultured Ruminococcus sp. | reverse complement strand
AAACTCTTCCGCCGTATATCCCATGCTTTTCGCGAAGGTTTCGATAAACGAACCGCAACCGGAGGAGCAGGCCTCGTTGAGCATGATGCTGTCGATCGCGCCGTTGCGGATCTTGAAGCATTTTATATCCTGACCGCCGATGTCGAGGATGAAGTCAACATCGGGCATGAAGTGGCGTGCGGCGGTGTAGTGTGCGACAGTCTCGACGAGTCCCACGTCGACGCCGAATGCGTTTTTGATGAGCTCCTCGCCGTATCCCGTGACGGCACTGCCGCATATTTTGATGCGCTCGCCGCACATACGGCGGATATGCAGAAGCTGCTCTCGAACGACGGAGACGGGGTTACCCTTGTTAGACGAATAGTAGCTGTAGAGAAGCTCGCGATCTTCCGAGAGAAGAACGAGCTTTGTTGTCGTGCTTCCGCAGTCGATTCCGATATACGCCTTACCCGAGTATTCGGAAATGTCGCGACGCTTTACGTCGGCTTTCGCGTGACGCTCTGCGAATGCGTTATACTCCTCCTCGCTTTTGAAAAGCGGCGGGAGAGTTGCAGCGGAGCGGACTGCGGCGGCGGATGTGATCTTATTATCAAGCTCGGAGAGCGTCATGGTAACGCCTGCCTGCTCGGCAAAGAATGCCGCGCCGAGTGCGACGGAGCAACGCGCGTACTCGGGGAGCACGGCGTGTGACTCGTCAAGTCCGAGCGTTTCGCGGAAACGGATGCGAAGTCCCTCGCAGAACGAGAGCGGTCCGCCGAGAAACAGCACGTGACCGCCGATACGGCGACCCTGTGCAAGTCCCGCGATCGTCTGGTTTACGACGGCCTGATATATCGAAGCGGCGATGTCCTCGTGACGTGCGCCCTGGTTGAGAAGCGGCTGAATGTCCGTCTTTGCGAACACTCCGCAACGGGATGCGATGGGGTAGATGCGCTGTGCGCCCAGGCTGAGTCGGTCAAGCTCGTCTGCGGTGGTGTCAAGAAGCGTCGCCATCTGGTCGATGAAAGCTCCCGTTCCGCCGGCGCAAGTGCCGTTCATTCTCTCGTCGATGCCGCTTCCGAAGAAGATGATCTTTGCGTCCTCGCCGCCGAGCTCTATGACGGCCTCGGTCTCGGGATGCAGACGCTCCACAAGGCGCGTCGTTGCGGCGACCTCCTGTATAAAGGGGATGTCGGACGCTTCGGCGACGCCGAGTCCCGCAGAGCCCGATATCGCGGCACTTACCGTGATATCGCCGAGGCGTTCTCTCATCTCAGCGAGCATCTCTGCGGTCTTCTGACGCACACGCGCCATGTGACGCTCGTATGTCTGATATATGATCTTTCCGTCGTTATACGCCACGAGCTTTGCCGTGGTGCTTCCGATGTCAATTCCGAGTGTTATCACGACTGCCTCCTTACTTCGATCTCGCGCCCTCTGCGAGTGCGTGCTCGCCTATGCGCTTCATTATGCGTACATACTGACGTGCGTCATCCTCACCGAGATATTCGAGAAGCTCGGCGAACGATGCCGTAAGCTCGTTTCTCTTGCCTTCGACAAGCACGCGGCCTGCGTCCGTTATGTAGATGTGGAGTCTGCGGCGGTCGAGCTCGTCGTTGACGCGCATTACGAGGCCTTTTTTTACGAGTCCCGCGACCGCGGCGGAGATGCGCGGAGTTGTCATGCCGAGATCGTTGCAGATGTCTCGCGGCGATATGCCCTCCGTGCGTGCGGCGAGGAGGGTGAGGATCCTGAGCTCGCCGTGGGTGTAGTCCTCGGCGTTTCTGCTGTGTTTTGCGTCGGCGCAAAAGCGAAGATTTTCGACAAGTTCGTCGGCGAGAATATTGTAATCAGTCATATTTTGACCGTTCCTTTCGTTTACTTAAAAGTGCTCCGAATAAAAAAATCAGTCCGAAAAACGGACACGTATCGAGGGTACTAATACTGTTAAAAATTATACACTTAACGATATTAAAAGTCAACGGTCTAAATGATAAAATTGTGTAAACACAGCGAGAGTGTTTTGGCTATTTCGGCACGAGGTGTCGCGCACTTGTTTTTTTCGATGAGATATGACGCGGTTTTACCTGCGTGTTTTCCCGCTCGGCGACTTATAATGTACGAATACGCTCATCTTCTTTGCACGCGCAAGAAAAAAGCGAGCCCGCAGTGCGTGCCTTATCGCAAAATCGGCGACGGGCATACTGCGAGCTCGGTTTTATTTATTTGTTCATCGCAAGATAAATGAGAAGCACGGAAATGTCGGCCGGGCTGACGCCGGAAATTCGCGAAGCCTGTCCAATCGAGCTCGGACGTATTTTCGAGAGCTTTTCGATAGCTTCAAGGCGAAGTCCGCGTATCGACTTGTAGTCGATGTCGGCAGGCAACGGCGTGTTTTCGCTCTTTGCGCGGCGGGAGGCTTCGTCAAGCTGACGCTTAACATATCCCGCGTATTTTATCTCCGTCTCGACTCTGTGGATGTCGTCCTGCGAGAGCTCCGCAAGGCTCGGCACAAGCTCTTTGAGGTCTTGTGCGACGATTTGCGGGCGGCGAAGCATATCTGCGGCACTGATGCCCGACACGACGGGAGTCGTACCTTTTTCGGTGAGCAGAGAATTTACCGCCGACGGGCCGAAATTCGTGTGTTCAAGCGCGTTACAGCGATCGTTTATGAACGCTTCATGCTCGCGCACGGCGCGTTCGTGCTCGGGAGAGACGAGATGTGCCGCGACTCCGTATTCGGTAAGTCGAGCGGCGGCGTTGTCCTGACGCAGGAGGAGTCTGTACTCGCTTCTGCCTGTCATGATCCTGTACGGCTCGGCGGTGCCCTTTGTCACAAGGTCATCGATGAGCGTGCCGATGTATGATGACTGACGTGGGAGGATGATCTGCTTTTCTCCGCGCACTGCCAGCGAGGCGTTTATGCCCGCGACAAGCCCCTGCGCGGCTGCTTCCTCATAGCCGGAGCTTCCGTTAAACTGTCCCGCGCCGTAAAGTCCGCGCACGCGCTTGAACTCGAGGGTCGGGTAAAGCTCGGTCGGGTCTGTGCAGTCGTACTCGATGGCATACGCGTAGCGCATGATCTCGGCTTCTTCAAAGCCGCGCAGACTGCGGAGCATTTCGTACTGTACCTCGGCGGGGAGGGAGGACGAAAATCCTTGGAGATAGATCTCATCGGTGTCTCGACCGACAGGCTCTGCAAAGAGCTGATGACGCTCCTTGTCGGCAAAGCGCATTATCTTATCCTCTATCGACGGACAATATCTCGGACCGACGCCGTGGATCTTTCCCGAATAAAGCGGAGAGCGGTGTATATTCTCGCGGATTATGCGATGTGTTTCGGCATTTGTGTACACGACGTGGCACACGGCCTGCTCGATGCTGTTGAGGCGTGCGGTGTCCGTGCGGTAGGAAAACGGGGTGATATAGCTGTCGCCGTACTGCACCTCGAGAGCGGAAAAGTCGATGCTTCTGCGGTGGATACGCGGCGGTGTGCCCGTCTTAAAGCGCATCAGGCGTATGCCGAGGGCGGCGAGAGAGTCGGTGAGTCCCTCTGCGGGGAGCAAACCGTCGGGGCCGCTTCTTCGGCTCACGTCACCCGTGTGGGTCGTGCCGCCGAGGTGCGTTCCGGACGCAATTATCACGGCTTTCGCGGAAAACTCTCCGCCCGGCTCCGCGACGACACCGCAAACGCGGCGCCCGTCTTTGTCCTCTTCGGTGATCACGGACGTGACCTCGGCCTGTATGAGCTTTAAGTTCTTCTGCGACTCGAGAGTTTTCTTCATCACGGAGCGGTAGAGCGTGCGGTCGGCCTGAACTCGCTTTGAGCGGACGGCGGCACCTTTACCGGTGTTGAGCATCCTCGACTGGATCGTCGCGCAGTCTGCGGCATATCCCATCTCGCCGCCGAGCGCGTCGATCTCGAAAACGAGATGACCCTTGCCCGTACCGCCTACTGAGGGGTTACAGGGCATATTCGCGACGGCGTCGAGCGACAGCGTGAACAAAGCCGTGTCAAGCCCGGTTCGCGCCGCGGCGAGGGCAGCTTCGATTCCCGCGTGTCCCGCGCCGACGACGATTACATCAAAACGGTTCATCTTCACATCTTAGAGAGAAGCTTCTCTGCGGCGGCGACCTTTACGCAGGTGCAAAGGATGTTTATCGCAAGGCGCAGATCGCGTATTTCGGGGAATGTGGGCGCGATACGGAGGTTTGTGTCCTCGGGGTCACGTCCGTAGGGGAATGCGGCGCCTGCGGGTGTCAGCGTTACGCCGACGCTGCGTGCGAGCTGATAAACTCTCTTGGCGCAACCGGGCATGACGTTGAGGCTGATGAAATAGCCTCCGCGAGGCTCGTTCCATTTCGCGATGTCAAGTCCCGAGAGATGCTTGTCGAAAATATGCTCGGCAGTCTCGAACTTCGGGCGGAGGATCTCGGCGTGAGCTTTCATATGCTCCATGATACCCTCAGCGTTCTTGAAGAACTTGACGTGTCTCATCTGGTTTATCTTATCATATCCGATAGTCTGAGTAGAGAGGATGGGACGGATCTGCTCGAGGTTCTTCTCGCTTGCCGCCATGATCGCGATACCGGAGCCCGGGAAAGTGATCTTCGAGGTGGAAGCGAAGTAGAAGATATTGTCCTCTGTTCCGTGCTCACGCGCAAGCTCGAAAATGTCCGCAAGCGGCACTTCTTCGTCGTAGAGCTCGTGAACGGCGTATGCGTTGTCCCAGAAGATTCTGAAATCGGGAGCGGCGGGCTTCAGTGCGGCGAAAGCCTCGACGACCTCATCAGAATATGTAACTCCGCCGGGGTTCGAGAACTTCGGAACGCACCAGATACCCTTGATCGACGGATCGGAGCAGGCGAGGTTGTAGACCATATCCATATCGGGGCCGTCCTCGTTCATGCGAACGGGGATCATCTCGATACCGAGCGTGCGGCAGATGGCGAAATGTCTGTCGTAACCGGGAGCGGGGCAGAGGAACTTCGTGCGTCCCTGTCTGACCCACGGCTCATGGCCGCCCGCGACACCGAAGAGCATACAGCGAACGATCGTGTCGTACATTACATTGAGCGAGGAGTTACCCATGATGAGTATCATGTCCGCCGGCAGACCGAGAAGCTCCGCGAAAAGACGCTTTGTCTCCGGGAGTCCGTCGAGAATACCGTAGTTGCGGCAGTCGAGTCCCGTCTCCGAGAAGCAGTCGCCGCGATCGGAAATAACTCCGAGCATTTTTGAAGAAAGGTCAAGCTGTGACTGGCTGGGCTTTCCGCGTGTCAGGTCGAGTGTGAGGTTCTGCTCCTCCCACACGGACAGCTGAGCACGTTGCTCGGCAAGCTCGGCGTTTAGTTCTTCCTTTGTCATTGATGTGTATGCCTTCATATAAAAAACCTTCTCTCTCTGAGTTTGCTGTGTTGTTATTTGAGCAGTCCCGCGAGGATCTGTTCCTCCGCCTGCTCCGCGTCAAGTCCGAGTGTCTGGAGCTTGAGTATCTGATCTCCCGCTATGCGTCCGATCGCGGCCTCGTGAATAAGGCGCGCGTTCACGTCGTTTGCGCATATCTCGGGAATACTGCGGACAGTCGCGTCGTCCATGATGATCGAGTCACACTGAACATGGCCGAAGCACTCCGCGTTGCCGTTTATCGCAGGATAAAAGATCTGGCGGGAGTTGCCGCGAGCGACGCTTCGTGAGTTGATGCGTGCGGACGAGCCGTCTCCGTTCAGGTTGACGCTCGTGCGGGAGTCGACAGTCTCGTCGCCGTCTGTCATGATCCTCTCCGTGATGATAACGGATGAGCCGCGAGCGGCGTCGATGACAGTCTCGCGCACGGAGCTTGAAACTCCGCCGAGCTGTACGGTCTCGATATCGATCGACGCACCGTCGGCGAGCTCAACGGTCATTTTGGGAGCCATAGAGCGGCCGCCGGAGCCCTCGGCGTAGTGCTTTTCGACATAGCGGACGTGCGAGTTCTTACCGATCTTCAGCGAGTGAACGCCGTCATGCGCACTTTTTTCCTCGCCGCTGTTGTGGATGCCGCAACCCGCGACGATGAGCACGTCGCAGTCGCTTCCGATGAAGAAATCGTTGTAAACGGTCTCGTTTATTCCGCTTTCGGTGATGATGACCGGAATATGGACGCTTTTGTTCTTTGTTCCGTCGGCGACGGTGACTACGATACCGGGTGCGCCCTCTTTGTTTTCGATCTTGATGCTGTCGGTGCTTCGACGACCGGCAGACGCGCTGTTCTCACGAATATTATATGCTCCGTCGGGAACGGAGTGAAGGTCGGCGACCTTCTCGAGCAGATTCTTGCGAATCAGGCTTTTGTCTTCCATAATGATCTCCATTTTTGCCGCGCTCGGCGGTTAAAACAATTCTTAGAAATTCGGAGTTGCGTATTTCGATGCGTCCTCAGCTCTGCGACTTGTCGTAGCGGCAGGAGCGAGCGGCAAACGAATCGATCTTCGGCAGGATAACGTCGGGTGCGCCGCGCTCCGAGAGGCGGCCGTCCGCGATGAGAAGCACTTCGTCGGCCTGGCTTATGATCCTCTCCTGGTGAGAGATGATGATGAGCGTCTTGCCGCCGTTTTTCTCGTGAAGATTTCTGAAAGTTTCGGTAAGGCGGTGGAAGCTCCACAGGTCGATTCCGGCCTCGGGCTCGTCGAATATCATGACGGGGGAATCGGTCGCGAGAACCGTCGCGATCTCGATACGCTTGAGCTCTCCGCCCGAGAGGGACGCGTCGACCTCGCGAGTGAGATAGTCAGCGGCGCAGAGTCCGACCGAGGTGAGATATTCGCAAAGCTCCGCATGGCGAAGCTTGTGACCTGCGGCGATCGTAAGGAGGTCGCGCACGGTCATGCCCTTAAAGCGCGGCGGATGCTGGAAGCCGAAGCCGATGCCGAGTCTCGCGCGCTCATGGATCGGGAGAGACGTGATGTCGCGTCCGTCAAGGATGACGCGTCCCGATTCGGGCGTGTAAAGTCCCATGATGATCTTTGCAAGCGAAGTCTTACCGCCGCCGTTCGGGCCGGTGATGACCACATACTTGCCGCTCTCGATATCGACCGTAAGCGAATCGAGAATTGTATTTTTTACGCCCGTTTCCTCGTTTTCGGCACGGTACGTTATGTTTTCAAGGCGGATCATAAAAATCGTTCCTTTTCGTAGCTGATCTTAAATTCGATAAAGATATTATTATCCTAATAT
>CAYWTG010000072.1:0-7374 GCA_964461155.1 uncultured Ruminococcus sp. | reverse complement strand
TCTCCGAGCAGGGTATCAACATCGACAACATGGCTAACCGCTCCAAGGGCGAGTTCGCTTGCACGCTCGTTGAGGCTTCCACGGAAGTCAGCGACGAGGCAATCGAGAAGATCGCCGCTTGCGACGGTATCATCCGCGTTATCAAGCACAACTGAATCTAAATACAGTCAAAAACTCGACAGACGGATCGCTCCGCTGTCGAGTTTTTTGCATCTTCAACTTTCCCTGTCAATTCGCCGGTAGACGGCCGAAAGCTCATCGGTCGCGTGTCCGTCGAGCTTTGCGTAAGCTCGGTTACAGCATTTACGTGCGTTGTCGTATTCACCGAGATCACAGTACGCCGCCGCGGCGGTTGTAAGCAGCTCAGGCGTCATGATCTCTCTTCCGAGCCGACGTGAGGCATCGGAAAAAAGCTTAATTGCAAGCTCGGGACGTCGCGCTTTTCTGTAGCACGATGAGATTCGAGGGAGAATGTACGACACGCGCGAGAGAGTAAAATCGGCGTCGCACGCCATCTCGTAATATTTCACAGCCGCCGAATATGACGCGCTGTCGCGCATTTTGTCGCCCTCGGCCGTCAGCTCGTCGGCGGACATTTCACGCGGCTTTTGCGTCTTTGACCACTCGTGATTGAGTGTTCTCTGCAAAGCTTCCGGGACGGCAAATCCCGAGCTGTCGCACCATTTTGCGGAATATCGCCTGTAGGTCTTATCGTCGTGCTCTATCGTATCCAAAAGAGTCCTCCTCGAAAAAGAGAAACGGGAGCGGCAGGTGCCTCTCCCGAACTTCTTTTATCTGATCTCAACAGAAACCTTTTTGCCTGTGATCTTCGCTGCGGCCTTGACCACAGTACGGAGCGCACGGGCAATCTTACCGTGTTTGCCGATAATCATACCGACGTCGTTCTCTGCGACCTTGAGGGTAAGTACAAGCCCGTCGTCGCTTTCCTCGCTTACGACGCTTACAGCGTCCGGGTCGTCAACTATCGGGCGTACAAGACCGGTCAGCAGAGCCGCAAGATCGATCTCTGCGGACACTGTTGCCTTGTTCTCGTCCATCATTACTTATTGTTGCTCTTGTTGATGATGCTTCTTACAGTCTCTGTGGGCTGAGCTCCGTTAGCGAGCCACTTCTCAACCTTCTCGTTGTCGAGCTTGATTGTTGCGGGGTTGGTCATGGGATCGTAGTAGCCTACTTCCTCGATGAATCTGCCGTCACGGGGATATCTGGAATCCGCTACAACGATACGGTAGAAGGGAGCCTTCTTTGCGCCCATTCTTCTGAGTCTGATTTTTACTGCCATGGTTTTTCTCCTTAAAATTAAATAATTGTGTTAGCTTGATTTATATAAAAATCCGTCACGCATCAAAGGTGGAACGGGATTTTCATGCGTCCTTTTTTGCCGCGTCTGAGCGCACCGCCCGTCAGCTGCTTTATCATTTTGTTCATCTGGTCGTACTGCTTCATGAGTCGGTTGACCTCTTCCACGGTCGTACCCGAGCCTGCCGCGATACGCTTTCTGCGAGAGCCGTTGATTATCGACGGGTGCTCACGCTCTTTTTCGGTCATCGAGAGGATGATAGCCTCGGTTCTGCCGAGTGCCTTTTCATCGATCTTCGCGTCCTTGAGCGCGCCCGGCTTTACCCCGGGAAGCATCGCCATGAGTTCTTCAACCGAACCCATCTTTTTGATCTGTCTGAACTGATCGAGATAATCGTTGAGCGTGAAGCTGTTGTCGCGTATCTTCTTTTCGAGCTCAGCTGCTTTTTTCTCGTCGAACTCCTGCTCCGCTTTTTCGATAAGGGTAAGTATATCTCCCATACCGAGGATTCGCGAGGCCATTCTGTCGGGATAGAACGGTTCGAGAGCATCTAACTTTTCGCCCGTACCGATGAACTTTATCGGCTTTCCGGTCACGTGACGCACGGACAGTGCCGCGCCACCACGCGTGTCTCCGTCAAGCTTTGAAAGAAGAACTCCCGTAATGTCGAGCTTCTCGTTAAACGAAGATGCTACATTTACGGCGTCCTGACCTGTCATCGCATCGACAACAAGTATGATCTCAGTCGGTTCGACTTCTTCTTTTATCGACGACAGCTCGTTCATGAGCGTTTCATCGACATGAAGTCGGCCTGCCGTATCTATGAAGACCATATCATAGCCGTTCTTTTCGGCGTACTTTACGGCCTCTGCCGAGGTTTTGACGGGAGACTGCGTTCCGCGGTCAAACACGGGAACGTCGATCTTCTCGCCGACTACCTTTAGCTGATCTATCGCCGCGGGTCTGTAGACGTCACAGGCGACAAGAAGCGGTCTCTTGCCCTGCTTTTTGTAAAAAGCCGCAAGCTTTCCGCTGTGTGTGGTTTTACCGGAGCCCTGAAGACCGACCATCATGATGACTGTCGGAGGTTTCGGAGCTATTGTAAGCTTCGAGCACTCGCCGCCCATGAGGGTCACGAGCTCCTCGTTTACTATCTTAACTATCTGCTGAGCGGGGAGGAGACTTTCGAGCACATCCGAGCCGATCGCACGCTCGGTAACGCGCTTTACAAATTCCTTGACGACCTTAAAGTTTACGTCAGCCTCAAGAAGTGCGAGCTTGACCTCGCGCATTCCCTCTTTTACATCAGCCTCTGTCAGCTTTCCCTTGCTCTTGAATTTTTTGAACGCAGCGGAAAGCTTATCCGAAAGATTTGAAAACATATCGGTTCGTTACGCTCCTTTGTTTATATCGGAAGCCGCGCTCCGTGTCGCCGCTCAAAGATATTCTTCAAGGGCGGAAAGCTTCGCCTTGAGCGAGGCCAGGATGCACAGTGTTCGCTCGTCCGAAGCGTCGGATGACAGCTCATCGATAAGAGACGACGCGGAAGAAATACAGTCGGCGGCCGCTGTCGCTCGACGGTACAGGTGGAGCTTTTCTTCAAGCTCGCAGATCTCCGCTTCGCTTTTCTTGATCGAATCGCGAACGCCCTGCCTCGATATGCCTGTCAGCTCCGCTATCTCGGCGAGAGAGTAGTCATCGTCGTAATAATACTCAAGCAGTTCACGCTTTCTGTCGGTCAACAAAGCTCCGTATTTATCAAGCAGACACGGCAAAAGCATATTTTTCTCAAACATCATACACACTGCTTTCTGTAAAGTGATTTGCTTTACAGGCGTATTATATCATAAAGTGCACCCCGTGTCAATACTTTTTAAAAGAAATCTCCGCTTTTCGAGCACTTTTTATCCGTATATAACGGGATCCGAGAGCTTTTCTTCCGTGCTCGCTCGCGTCTCGCTCTTTTTCTGCGACAACATCCACTCAAAAAGCTCTTTTGAGCTGTACGCCCTCTCCCACGCGGCGTGTCCGACTCCGTCAAGGAGCTCAAGCCGAGCATTTCCGCCCAAGGCATTGACTGCATTGACCATTTTCACGGATTCTTCGGGGAAAACACACGTGTCCTCTTTGCCATGGAAGGCGATGATCGGAATCGATGCAAGGCGCGCGGCATTCCAGTACGCGCCGCCTCCGCAGATCGGCACTGTCGCCGCGAACAGCTCGGGACGCGATATACTGAGCTGCCATGCTTCATAGCCTCCCATGCTCGCGCCGATAAGGCTGACTTTCGTGCGGTCGACATACGGCAGTGCGCTCACATATTCGGCGAAGCGGCAGAGCTGCTCGTGTACGTCGCACCAGGAGTCCGCGTTACACTGCGGAGCGACGCTGATTGCTTCGAGACGGTGCTTTGAATAATATTCAAAATAGCAGTTTTCCGAAAGAAGCGTGATATCGTCGCCTCGCGTCCCCGCTCCATGGAGGAAGATAATACAGGGGTATCTGCGTGACGCGTCGAAATCGTCCGGGAAAGTTGTGATGTATTTCAGCTTTTCAAAGCTTGAGATTTCGCTTTTCATTTTGAGTCTCCGATACCGCGCGTTTTCTGCGCATTTTATTCTTAAAAAAGCGTCGGCGAAAGTCACACGACGCTTTTCTTGTTTTATGGTGTTATCGCTTAAAAGCGCGAGTGGGCTTTACCTGTCGTCCGCGGGGAACTTTACTCCGTTTTGACGTCTGACTTCGTCTATTATTTCGAGTTCCGCTTCGGAATACGTCTCGTGCTCGTTTATATATTCGCCGCATCTTATAAGTCGAGCGAACTCTTTAAGCTCGAAGATCATATTATTATCCGAGTACTCAAACGGTATGTCTTCCCTCTCACCTCCGCGAAGCACGAGCGTGAGCTTTGTCGGTGCGGATATTTTGTCGATGATGATCGCGCCGTCCTCGCCCTCGATGACACTCGGCGTGCATGAATCAAATGTCTTAGCGTACGATATTACAGCGGTCATGCCGTCATACGCAAGCATTACCTCACCCGAGCCCTCAAAGCCGTTATCGAGTATCACGCTGCGAGACGAGATCTTGCCGGACGGCTTTCCGAAAAGGCGCAGGCAGAAGTGGATCGGGTAGACGCCGATATCCATCACGGCGGCATTTGAATACGTGCTGTCGAAAGCCCGAAGTATCTCTCCCGCTCTGAACTTGTCGTATCTTGACGAATACTGACAAAATTCAAGCGAGGCGCGGCGAACTCGGCCGATACGCGGCAGTGCGTGCTTCACGGCGGCAAGCGCGGGATCGAACGCTGGGCGCATGGCTTCGAGAAGCACTGCTTTCGCCTCACGCGCCGCGTCGCGCATTTTTAAATACTCTTCGAGATTCGATGCGGTGGGCTTTTCGCAAAGCACGTGAAGTCCGCTCTTCACAGCCCCGAGCGTATACTCGGCGTGAAGTGAATTCGGGCTTGCGACGTACACAGCGTCGATGCCGGAGTTAAAAAGCTCGTCCGCATCGGTGTATGCGTGTGGTATTCCCTGCTCGGCCGCGTAAAAGATTCCGCGTTCAGCACTTCGGGACAGCACCGCGAAGAGCTCGAAATCCGCAGTACGTCGCACGGCGTCGCACAGCTGATCGCTGATGAAATTGGTACCGATGATACCGAGGCGAAGCTTAGTCATCGCAGTTTACTCTCGCGGTCTTTCTGATCTCGATGGGGCCGAGAAGTCCGGACGGCTCCATAACGAGATACTTCGCGCAAAGATCGCGCTGTTCGTATCCGAGGTGGTTAGTCACGACCACGCACAGCTCGTTTTTGCCGCGCTTTATAATGCCTGAGACGTCGAAGCGATACGGAGGAGCGATTCTCTCGCCGACGGGTGTTCCATTCAAGAAGACCTGTGCGGTCTCTCCGACGCGGCCGAGGTCGAGAAGCGTATGCGCGTCTGTGTCATCGTCATACTCAAACTCACCCTCGTACTTCATAAAGCCTCCGAAGCGCGGGTATTTGTCGTGTGCGGTAATATTGAAGAGCTTGTCCGTCTCAAAGGATGCCATCGGCTCGTTCGGATAATTCTCCGCAGTGTACATCGATACTTTGAAGCTCGGCTCAACGACTGTCTCGCAGTCGGGAGCGTATTTCACATACTTCGGGAGATCTGTCGGAATGTCGCCGAAGAAGATGATCACGGACTCATACGGCTCCGAAGCGCGGGTATTTGTCGTGTGCGGTAATATTGAAGAGCTTGTCCGTCTCAAAGGATGCCATCGGCTCGTTCGGATAATTCTCCGCAGTGTACATCGATACTTTGAAGCTCGGCTCAACGACTGTCTCGCAGTCGGGAGCGTATTTCACATACTTCGGGAGATCTGTCGGAATGTCGCCGAAGAAGATGATCACGGACTCATACGGCTCGAGGCGCACGCGCAGGCTTCTGTCATTGCTGTGCGCGAGGTATGCGCGGTTCTCCATCGGATAGTATACGACGTAATCGCCGCCGTCGAATGCCTCGAATGTGAGCGATGTAAGCACATCGTCAACGATGCCCTCGTTCGTGAGCATATACGCGTGGGTGTTGCCGCTGTAGTAGTGATAATATCTGAGGAACTCGGCCTCTGTGGAGGTCGTGATATCGAAATATCCTTTCTCTCTCATGCGCATGACGAGATCATCTGCGGGGATGCAGCTGATGTGTCCGTTATCGGGCCAGTTGATACGCACGGCGGGCTTTTCGCAGGTCTTTTTCGTAAGCTTGTCGAGGAAGATAACATCGACACCGGCGTTCGAGATTCTCTCGATCTCGGCAACGGTCGACGCGGGGAGATACTCCGACATCGGAACGACAAGCGCGGGATAGCTCTCGCGTCCGAGGCAGAGTCTGCCGTCCTTTACAGTTGCGCGAGCAAGGTAATCTGCGGAAACGATATCAAAGTCGATATGTCCCAGCGTGAGAAGCTTTGCGGGGGTGTAGAAGTACATATAGTCACCGCCCGACCACTCGGCTTCCGCATGGTAAAGGATCGCGCAGTCCGCGCGATGTGTGCCGTCCGACATAAGCGTCGACACGCGGTTCATGTACTCCATAAGGAGACGGAACTGCTTTTCCTGCGGGTTGTGTCCGGCACCTGTAAACTGCGGAGGAACTTCATCGGGGAACTTCGCCGAGAACGCATGGGGGACGAAATTATTGATACCGCGAACAAGCATATGGTCTGTCAGCCATTTCATCATCTTGAGGCCTTCGTTCCAGCCGTATGCGCCGTATATCTCGCACATTGCGCGACCCATCTTTTCCTCTTGGATATGAGAATGAGACGCGGCCATTTTGGCAAGGCTGAAATGGAACAGATCGGGGTCTGCGATATCATACCAGCAGTTGCAGGCATTAGGGTGATTTGTCATGCCGGGGACGATCTGGTGAAGAACCACGTCCATACCCGCCATATCCTGTCCGTCGAGTGCACGGAAATAATGTCCGCCGCTTCCCATATTGGTGTGGCGGTTGTAGTCCTCGACGACATGACCGATGTACATCACACCGTGATCGCGGCACCATGCGCCGACTCTGTCACAAAAGCTCGTCTTATAAAGATATGAAACCGAGTCCATATACGCTACTCTGTATGCTGGGGAAACTCCGTTCATCGTGAACCAAAGCGCGGGAAGGTGCGTCTTCCATGTGTCGCCGTAGCGGCTTTCGAGCTCTGCTTTGATATAGCTGTTCCACGGGTATTTTCCCTTGGAATTTGAAGCACCGCGAAGCGGGAGATCGGCGTTATCCATGATAAAGGGCTCGTCGCTGAAAAAGCCCCTGAAAGTATTTCCGAAATACTCGCCGAGATTTTCGTAATGCTTTTCGTAGATCTCGCTGAACATGAAGTCGACGGACTCGGGATTTGTGAAGTCTACTCTGCCGTCGCGCTCGGGACGCTCAAAAATGAAGAATACTCTCCAAATTCCGTCGGGAAGCGTTACGGAAACAAGTCCGTCGTGAAGATTTTCGGTAATATCTATGCACTCGCCGGCGAGCTCCTGTCCCGGGCCCTCGCAA
>CAYWTG010000071.1:0-7442 GCA_964461155.1 uncultured Ruminococcus sp. | reverse complement strand
TTTACGACAACTCTGTCTGCAAGGGGTTTGATTGTCATGATGTACCTCCTGAAGCTTTCGCTCGGAAAGCTTTAAATTCAAAATTCGGTTTAGCACTCGCGAAGTGTGAGTGCCAAGCTACGTGATATATTGTAAACCTATCTCGCGAAAAAATCAAGCACCTTTTTGCAAGGTTTACATACAGTTAACAAATTGTCAAAAAGAGGACACATTTCCGCCCTTTTCGCGCGAAATAATTCGCCGACGGAGCGTGCGGAGTGCCCCGAAACGGGGCTAAAAGCTCCCTCACCGACGTGCACACGGCGTTTGTGCGGCGTTCACGCGGCGTGAACGCGTAAAACTCGGGACACGTCGTGCTCTTTTTGTCGCAGTCGCCATATGCCGAGCGCGCGGCGGCAGACGCGAAATTTTAAGCACTCAAAGGTTTACTTTGCTATTTTTCGCGACGTTTTGACATCTTTACAGCTTTTTGAGAAATCTCTCGAACACGGCGGCGCACTCGGCGCGGCTCGCTCCGTCTCTCGGTACGAGCGAAAGTCGGCCGTCGCCCGACGAAGATTTCTCGCCTTTCACAAACCCCTCGGCGACAGCCCACGACATCGCCTCTTTCGCGTATGCGTGGACACGCGAGGTGTCGTTGAAAGAGTCAAGCTCGGCTCTCGCATCGGTCGAAAGCACTTCCGTATACGACGCGTATCTCATGAGCATCGTCACGAGCTCCTCGCGCGTGACCTCGCCGTTCGGGTCGAACTTTGTCGCACTTCGTCCCGTGACGACCCCGCTCTCGTACCCCCATGCGACAGCGTCGCGATACCAAGATGCCGTCACGTCGTCGGCGGGTGCGAAAGTGCCCGGTGCGGGCTCTCCGGCAAGTCGCCACAGCATCAGCACGAGCTGTGCGCGGGTTATGCCGCCGTTCGGCTCAAAGGAAGTCTTCGTCATTCCGTTCATGATTCCCGCAAGGCAGACGTATCTTACGTGATCGTAGTACCAGTGCTTCGTTTTTACGTCGGAAAACGGGCTCGACCAGTCAGCCGTGCAGATGCCGTCGCATTTCTTCGCGCACTCGGGATATTTGCAGTCCGCGTCAAGACAGCGGCCGCAAGACGCACAAATATGCTCGCAGTCGTGCTTGTCCGAGCGAACGTATTTAATTCCGTTTCCCACGGCGTAGCTGTGTCCCGCGCCGAACATGGGAGCGGAAATTTCAAACGAGTCGACAAGGACGAAATGTCTGTCCTCACTGTAGAGGTAACCGAGGGCTCGCGAGCCGATATGCGTCACGGAGGCGGGAACGTGGAATTCGGCAAGAGCCGCACATCCCTCGAACGCTCCCTCATCGATAGTCTCGACGCCGTCGAAAAGCCGAACCGACTCAAGAGAGGAAAGCGCGGCGAAGGCGTATGAGCCGATATTTTTAAGCCCTTTCGGGAAAATTATGCTTTTAAGCGAAACAGCCGAGAAAAACGCAAGCGGCGCGATCTCGGAGATCGAGTCGGGGAGGGTGACGCTCTCGAGTGAGGTGCAAAGCGCGAAAGCTTTTCGTCCGATGCGCTTCACGCTTTCGGGAAGCGAGATCTCGGCGAGATTTTCGTGAGAGTCGAACACGTACGCGCCGATGTTCTCGATGCCGTCGGAGACGACGACGCGCTTTACGCCCGAGCGGTACTTGATCCACGGCACGGCGTCGTAGGTGAAATCGGGCATTTCGCCGCTACCTGTCAGCGCGAGGACGAAATCTTCCGACAGCGACCACGCGATGCCGTCGCACACCGCGCCCGTGATCGGGAAAGTATGCCCGGGGCACTTTTCTGCGCAGTTTAAATATTCGCAGTCAGAGGTGCAAAGAGTGCAGTACGGGCACATATCTGCGCACACGTGCGTGTCGTCGTCGAGGATGAGCTCGAGCCCGTGCCGACGCGCGTAATCGGCGGCGACCTCGGAGGCGGTGGAGAGCGAAAGGCCGTCATACTTGCGGTATTCGCCGTTAAAGTAGTAAAAGCCGTAGGTGAAATCGGGCATTTCGGTGACGCCCTTCGGGATGTTCAGCGTCTTGAGCGCGGGACACCAGAGGAAAACCTCGCGGCCGAGCTTTTCGAGATGCCGTCCGAAGGTGACGCTCTCGAGGGACGTGCAACCGAAGAAAGCGAAATCAGGAACGGACGTGATCTGCCACGGGATATTTATCTCACGAAGCGAAGTGCAGCTCTGGAAAGCGGATCTGCCGAGGTACTCGAGGCGATCGGGGAGCTTGATATTGTCGAGCGAGGCACATCCGAGATACGCGCCGTCGCCGAGGTGCAAAAGCCTCTGCGGGATGTTAGTCGTCGCGAGAGACGTGCATCCTGCGAAAGCCTCGTCGCCTATGTATGTAAGGTATGAAGAAGCGTAAGCGATATCGTACGTGGCAAGCTGCCAGCAGTCGGCAAAAGCGCGCCGCTCGATCGTCCGCACGGACGAGGGAACGTCGACAAGCTTTACGGCATAGCACCGCTCGAGCGCAGACTCGCCGATTGAGGTGAGCGATTTCGGCAAGGAAACGGAGGAAAGCGCGGGCAAAAGCTCAAAGGAGTGTGCGCCGACGCGCGTTATTCCGTCCGAGATGACGACACTTTTGACGCTCGCGGCGAGAGCACGCCACGGCTGATCGGAATATGCGGAAAAGTCGGGCATATCGTGAGTGCCGGAGATCGAAAGCACGCCGTCAGCCGAGAGCGACCACGAGATCGACTCCGAGAGCACGCCGTCGGCGATGATCTGCTCCTCTGCGGCAAGCGTGACAGCCGACGCGGCAAAGCAAGACAGCAGGATCGCCACTGCGAGAAATACGGAAACAAGCTTTTTCATGCGGACCTCCTTTTGTACGGCGCATTACCGTGAGTTTGGGCTCGGATATCGGGGCGGTTTCTTTTTGAAAGAAGCCGTGGGAAGAAAGGATTTTTCGCGCTCAGGTTAGAGCGCGGGATGCGTTTTCTTTTAGGAAAGAAGACTCCTAAGAAAGGATTATTTGCACTCAAACTCGAGTGCGAGAGTGCGGGCCGATGTGTTTTGCGCTCTGCGCTCACTCACACGGGAGTGAAAGACTATTGTTCGCGTTTTCTTTCGTGAAAGGAAACGCACTAAGAAAGCATTTTCTGCTTTCTCTGCTTCATACGCATGGGAGTGCAGAGCGTCTCTTCGCAGTTTCTTTCGTGAAAGAAACTGCACTAAGAAAGCATTTTCGACTTTCTCTGCCTTATACGCATGAGAGTGCAGAGCGTCTCTTCGCAGTTTCTTTCGTGAAAGAAAACGCGAACATGAGTCTTGCACTCTCGTGCGGGAAAGCAGCAGTTTAGCGTATAAAGATTAAATTCATCCTAAAACGCACGCGCAGGTGAAACACACCCCCCAAACGCACATCACATAAAAACCTCGCTTTACAGCGGCTTCGCCGCTATTTTCGCGTATGCTCGCGGGTACTGCGCGGGGGTCGCGTGCTCCTTTTTGTATATCACAATACTCCGTACATCTCCCGACGGCAGGGCGTATTTCACGCTCTCCACCAACGAAAGACCGAGAACCGCCGCTCCGTGCGCCGCGGCCGCTTCCTCTTCGTCCGAGCGCGCTTTCATCGCGGCGAGAATACCTCCCGTTTTCACAAGCGGCGCGCACAGCTCAACGAGCACCGGCAATGCCGCTACCGCGCGGGCGGTCACTATGTCGAATCTCGAGCGGAGCGGACCGGGGGATTTCTTCCCTACCGCCGGGGCGGCAAGCTCCTCCGCGCGTCCCGCCGTGCCCGACACGCATCTGATCCCAAGCTCTCGCGCCGTCTCTTCTATATATCTGATCTTCTTCGCGGTGCTGTCGATCGCGTGGATCGATACGGCCGGGATCTCTCCCGTCGTCGCGAGCACTCCTACGGGAAGCGTCGGAAATCCCGCACCCGCGCCGATGTCGCATATGTGCGCTCCGTCAAAGAGCATTTCCCTCTCGTCGAGGACCTTCGCCAAAAGCGCGGAGTCGACGATGTGCCTCTCCGCGACGGCGGCGCACTCGGTAACTGCGGTCAGGTTGAAATAGTGCGACGTCTCGACAAGACGCTTGTACACGCCGTAGAAAAGCTCGACCGTGCGGGGCGATGTGTATGAAAGGCCCGCCGCATTTGCAAGTCGCAGATATGTCTCGGAAAACTCCGACTCATCCCTCAAGGGGGCGATTATTCTTTCTGCCATATTATATCACCGTCGAAAAGTCGCAGCACTCGCCGTCGGGAGTGCACGCGCTCATATTCGGGTCACGATTCATCAGCGAGCGAAGCCTCGGCGTGATGACGCTCGCCATGACGCGCGAGCCGTACTCGGTCGGGTGGCTCTTGTCGTCAGACGTGCACTCAGCGCGATTTTCGCTTCCCCAGAGGTAGAATCCGTCCACGTAGTCGACCATGCGGTCGCCGTCGTCGAGAGCGGCGTGGAAAGTGTCCATGATTATGCGGCGGCAGTAGCACGAACGCACAAATTCGCGGTCGGTGTCGGGTCGCGAGAGGATTAGTATCGGGGTCTTCGGATGTGCGCGGCGCACCGTGTCGAAAAACGGCTTGTGCGTGCGGCGCAGATCCTCGAGCGTGTCGGCGTTGTCGTCGTACTCCATGACAAACGCGCTCATCTCAAGGCTCGCGATGTATTGCGCCATCTCGAGCTCGCCCTTTGCGTTGCCGCCGAAGCCGAGATTTATGTGATTTGCGCCCATGCGCTCGGCGACAAGAGCCGAATACGACCTCGCAGGCGAGGACGACACCGCGCCCTGCGTGATCGACGAGCCGTAGAACACGATCGGGCACTCGATTTTGTAATCGGGTGCACGTCTCAGCGTCGCGTCGTCGTCAAGGAGGATCTCCATCTGCGCAAGCGGGGCCGTGCGGGGAGCGAAAACGGTAAAGAGGTGCTCGCCCTCTCCGTCGACCTCAAGCGTACCCTCGTAGAACGTGTCGTCGTCGCCTCCGCGAACGAGGCCGATGTCCTCGCCGTCGCAAAGCACGCCGCAACCGGAGTTGCACTCGGCATTTTTAAGCGTTACGCGGAGCGTGATCTGACTGCTGTCGGAGATAAAGCGGACGCGGCCTCCCGTGGGACAGCGCGAGATCGACTCGACAGCGGGGCTGACCGTCGCGGCAACGTCGCGCGGCATTCTCGTGAGATCGTCGAGCAGTCCGTAGAGCCTCATCTCGCTCGGAACATTTCCCGATGATATGATATAGCTTTTCATGCTTATGTATATACCTTTCGTATTTATAAGATCGCCGCACAAAGCACGGCATTCGGTAACACTTTTCGTGTGATTTCATTTTACCACAAATCGATAAGAAAATCTACCTGTTATAAGCTAAAATACGGAGAATTTTATAAGTCTTTCGCTCGACATCCGTCGAAAAATCAAAACGGGTACTCCGCTTTCGTTCGGAGCACCCGTTTTTTCATCTTAAAATATTGTTTACCACTCGATTTCGAGAACCACGGGCTCGCCCGCGAGGTCGTCGACGGGGATGCCGCCGATGTGCAGATATTTCACCGTCATGAGTCCCGTCTTGCCGTCGAAGTACTCGGGCAGGTATTCGGCTGACGCGTGAAGCTCCTCGCCAGTGTTCATGAGGCGGACGCGGCGCGGCACGGAGGGATATTTTTCGAGGTTCACCGCCGTGGAGATGACGCCGTCGGCAAAGTGCAGGTACGTCTTGCCGTTCTTCTTTGTCGCGATGCAGTTGTTGTCGCGCGAGCGGTAGTCGAACGGATCGGCCTCCGCGCCCTCGAGGCAACCCTCCATCCTGAGATACCAGTCGCCGACGCGACGCAGTCTGTCGGCGTATTCGCGCGTGATCTCTCCCTCGGGAGACGGGCCGACGTTCAGAAGATAGCTTCCGCCCATGCTCATTATGCGATCGATCGACGAGGTAATGTGACGAAGCGAGTAGAAATCCTCGCGCTCGCAGTATCCCCAGCTCTGCTGTCCGAGGGAGTTGCACGCCTCTGTGAGACGCGTAAACGAGCTTCCGCTCGGCGACTCATATTCGCGCTCGGGGGTCGAAAAGTCGCCCTTGTCCCAGCCACGGTCGTTGATGAGGATGCCCGGCTGAAGCTCGCGGACGAGCTCGTTGAGCGACGGGTCGTAGATCTGCGAGGGGATGTCCCAGAACATCGTATATATCGGGCCGTAGTTCGTGAGAAGCTCGCGAAGCTGTGCCTTTACGTACTCGCGGTAAGCCTCGGTGTTCTCGGTGCTCGGGTCGACGCAGCACCACTGATGCGTGGAGTGCGAGTTATATCCGACGGGGGAGTGCCAGTCGGGGTTTGAATAGTAAAGCGAGAGCTTCATGTCGTGCTTGCGGCACGCCTCTGCAAGCATCGCGAGCACGTCACGTCCGTAGGGCGTGTGCATGATATTGAAGTCCGTCTCGGCGGTGTCCCACATACAAAAGCCGTCGTGGTGCTTCGTGGTGAAGCAGATGTACTTCATTCCCGCGGATTTTGCGGCAAGCACCCACGCCTCAGGATCGTATTTCACGGGATTGAAGCTTTCGCGGAGCTTGTCATACTCAGCGTGGCTCATGCCGAGTCGCGCCATGGCCTGCTCGTGGAGCCCCGTCTGCGAATATATGCCCCAGTGGATGAACATACCGAATTTATTTTCGTGATTCATAAAAGTTCTCCTGTGTCGTAAGATAACAAATCGCCATCCGAGAAGGATGGCGATAGTTTTGAAAGCTTAGTGAATGATGCAACGCTCTGTCTCTTTGTCGAAGATGTGAACGTGGGACATATCGAAAGCAACGTTTACGATATCGCCCGCGCGAGTCTTCGATCTGGGAGAAACGCGTGCGATGAGGTTTGTGTCATCTGCAGCGAGGTAGAGGTAGATCTCTGCGCCCATAAGCTCGGTAACTTCAACGTCAGCCTCGATAATGGAGTCTGCGAGAGCGCGGATGTGAGCCTCGTCGTCGTGGATGCACTCGGGACGGATACCGAGGATGACCTCGCGTCCGATGTACTCCTGAAGCTCGGGAGCGTTTGCCTTGTCTGCGGGAAGCTTAACGGTGTTTGCACCGAACGAAGCGTATACGCCGTCTACCTTCTTGTTGAGCATACAGGTTACGAAGTTCATCTGAGGTGTTCCGATAAATCCTGCAACGAAGAGGTTAGCGGGGTTGTCGTAGAGGTTCTGAGGAGTGTCAACCTGCTGGATGATACCGTCCTTCATAACGACGATACGAGTAGCCATCGTCATAGCCTCTGTCTGGTCGTGAGTAACGTAGATAAACGTTGTGCCGAGTCTCTGGTGGATCTTTGTAAGCTCGGTTCTCATCGTTGCACGGAGCTTAGCATCGAGGTTGGAAAGAGGCTCGTCGAGAAGGAAGACCTTCGGGTTACGGACGATAGCACGTCCGAGCGCGACACGCTGCTTCTGACCAC
>CAYWTG010000070.1:0-7460 GCA_964461155.1 uncultured Ruminococcus sp. | reverse complement strand
GCCTTTGTTTTCATGATATATAAAATACCTTTCGTAATTATTGCATTTTGCTTTTATTTTTCGGATTCTTCGCAAACAGCGTCGACAGACGGCGGCGATTTTTCTCGTCAGACGAAAGTATGCGACGTTCAAGACGTGTGAGCGCACCCGCATCATCGAAGTCACCGAAGAGCGCGTCCCCCTCGCGAGAGTTTACGGGAAGCATGGAAGTGTCGCAAATGATGACATTTGCGTTTTTGTCTGTCAGGACAGCACTTCCCTCCTCTATCCTGTCGAGAATCAAATCCCGCTTCATTTACCGCGAAGATCCGTAAAGCCGATCTTGCGTCTTACCTTGGACATAGTGCGAGCGGCACTTCTTGCGGCGTCTTCCGATCCCGCAAGCATGATGCTCTCAAGATATGCCTTATCGGATGACAGACGCGCGAACCCGCTTCTGACAGGTTCAAGCGCATCGGCGCAAGTCTCGCCGACAGCAAGCTTGAAGTCACCATAGCCGCGTCCCGCGAACTCACGCTCGATCTCCTCGTCGGTCTTACCCGTGAACGCGGAATAGATCGTCATGAGGTTCGATATGCCGTCCTTCCCCTCCGCACGGCGAACCTCGCTGTCGGAGTCGGTCACGGCGCGCTTAAACTTGCGGATGATGACATCTTTCGGGTCGAGAATTCTTATAACGGCGTTCTCGTTCTCGTCGGATTTCGACATTTTCTTAGTCGGCTCGGCAAGAGACATAATGCGCGCCGCATTCTGCGGGATATAAGGCTCGGGAATGACGAACGTGTCGCCGTAGATGGAGTTAAATCTCGCGGCAACGTCGCGCGTGAGCTCAAGATGCTGCTTCTGGTCGGAGCCGATCGGCACGATCTCGGTCTGATAAAGCAGAATATCGGCTACCATAAGCGCAGGGTATGTAAAGAGGCCGGCGTTTATGTTATCGGCGTTTTTCTGAGACTTGTCCTTAAACTGCGTCATGCGAGAAAGCTCGCCGAACATCGTGTAGCAGTCGAGGATCCAACCGAGCTCCGCGTGAGCGGAAACGTGGCTCTGCACGAAAAGCGTATTCTTCTCGGGATCGAGACCGCAGGCGATATAAAGCGCGAGCGTCTCGTATGTACGACGGCGAAGCTCTGCGGGGTTCTGGCGCACGGTAATGGCGTGCTCGTCCACCACGCAGTAATAGCATTTATATTCGTCCGAAAAAGCCGAGAAATTTTTGATTGCGCCGAGATAATTTCCGAGCGTCAGCACACCCGAAGGCTGCACGCCGGAAAACACGACCTTTTTATCCTTAAACATCGTAAACGACCTTCCTCTTAACGTAACTTGTCACAATATATTAAAATTATACTATAAATAGGACGCTCTTGTCAAGGATTGCGCGGGAAAAGACTTGAATTAGTCGGCATTTTTCGCGTCGGTTTGCCACAAGCTTGACATAAAGCGAAAATATTGCTCAAAGGGATTTCATTTTTGGCGTTTTTATGATACAATATGAGCACAGAAGAAAAAAGGAGCTCGAACGCATGACATGGGAAAAGCTTGAAGAAACGTGCAAAAACTGCACCGCGTGCCCGTTGCACGAAACGCGAACAAACTGCGTTTTCGGCACGGGAAGCCGCACGGCGACTCTGATGTTTGTCGGAGAAGCCCCCGGCGAAAAGGAGGATCTCTCGGGAATTCCTTTTGTCGGCGCGGCCGGAAAACTGCTTGACAAATACCTTGACAGTGTCGGAATCGACCGAAACGAAGTTTACATCGCAAATATCTTAAAATGTCGCCCACCGAAAAACCGCGACCCGCTTCCCGCAGAGCAGGAGCAGTGCATCGGCTATCTGCGCGAGCAGGTGCGACTCATTCGTCCGAAGATCATAGTTTGCCTTGGTCGCATCGCGGCGATGAAGCTGATCTCGCCTGACTACAAGATCACAAAGGAGCACGGGACGTTCGTCGAGCGCGGAAGCTTCACGATGACTGCGGTATATCACCCCGCCGCACTGCTTCGCGACCCGAGAAAAAAGGAAGATATGTACACGGACATGAAGAAGATCCGTGAGTTTCTTGACAAAAACTGAATCGATAACATCCGAAAAAGCCGAGGCGACGCCTCGGCTTTTTCGGATGTTATCACAGTTTTGACGAGAGTGTCAGCGCACGACACTCGTCGAGGATTATATCTCGCTCGCAGAACGGGAGCTTCTCCCCGCAGACAAGCTGATATCTCTCGTGCCCCTTGCCCGCAAACAGGACGATATCGCCGTCCTCCGCCATCGATACGGCGCGGCGCACGGCAACCTCTCTGTCGGTTATGACCTCGTGAGGCATATTGGGCGAAAGATAGCTTACGATCTCGTCGACGATCTGCGTCGGTTCCTCGTAATCGGGATTATCGCTCGTGATGATGCAATAATCCGCAAGAGCCGATGCGGCTTCGGCGAGCTCTCGGCGGCGTATCTGCGTGCGGCCACCGACCGATCCGAAGACACATATGAGACGCGCGGGATCATAAGCTCTGAGCACGCCGAGCGCACTTGTAAGGCTCAGTCCGTTGTGTGCGTAATCGATTATAAATGTACGCTTCGGGAGCGCGGGAACCACTTCAAATCGGCCGTTGACGGCGGTGTGCGCCAATATCTCGGCGCATTTTCTCACGCTGACTCCGTAGTATGAGCAAGCGGCAATCGCGGCAAGTCCGTTCGACGCACTGAAAAGCCCCGGAGTGAGCATCTCTACCTCAACTTTCTCTTCCCCGTCGACGCAGTCGAACGCTATTCCGAGCGCATTCTCGTTTCTGAAAATACGGCAGTTTGATGCAGAAAGCTCCGCGTCCGAGCGACCCGAGCTTGAAAACTTCACCGACGGCACAGACGAGCTCTCGAGCATATACTCGCTGTTTTCGTCATCCGCGTTTACAACGGCAAGTCTGACGGGATAATCCGTGAAAAGCTTGCGCTTTGCCGCACGGTACTCTTCAAATGACGCGTGCTCGCCCTCTCCGATGTGGTCGGGCGAGAGATTTGTGAAGATGCACACGTCAAAGCCGATTCCCTGTACTCTGTTGTGATCGAGTGCCTGCGAGGACACCTCTATCACGACGTGCTCTACGCCCGCTTCGAGCATCGCGGCAAAATAATGCTGGAGCTCACGGCTTTCCGGGGTGGTGTTCACAGTCTCGATATGTCGTCCGTTTATCATGACACCGTTCGAGCCAACATACGCACACGGTATTCCCGACTCTTCGAGTATCGACTGTATGAGAAGCGACGTCGTCGTCTTTCCTTTGGTTCCGGTGACTCCGATTATATGCAGTCTGTCGGCGGGATAACCGTAAAATGCCGCAGACAGCTCCGCAAGCGCACTTCTCGTGTTCTCCGTTTTGACAATGATCGCGTCTTCGGGAAGCTCTATCGCGCGTTCACAGAGAAACGCACGACAACCCGCCGCATATGCACTGCGTGCGAAGTTATGTCCGTCGACTCTCGCGCCCGAGAGGCACACGAAAAGCTCACCGCCGCGTATTCTTCGCGAATCGTACTCTACAGCGGAGATATCACACTCGACATCTCCCGCGAGCACGGTATATTCAACATTTGAAAGAAGATCGGATAATTTCATACCACGTCACCTTATATCGAAATCGTCTGTAAAGCCCACCGTTTTGTGACCGCAAAGTCTGATAGCGGCAGCCGCAAGAACCTCAAGCGAGTCTATGTACATTTTATTTTCGGGGAACTGCCGCTTGAGAAGCGAAAGCTCGGTACAACCGAGTATCGCGCAGTCGCATCCGTCGTCGAAAAGCTTTTGTGCAACCGAGAAGAGTCTGTCGGGAGTCGGCACGTGACCTCCCTTTACGTCGGAATATATTATATCACTGATTATATCCTGATCGCTCTCGCACGGCACTCGCCAGTCTATTCCCGCCACGTTCAGTGCTGTCTGATACGACGCGCTCTCGACTGTTCCGCGGGTTGCGAGTATGCACGCCCTGCGGTAGCCGCAACGCGCGATATGAGCGACCGTCTCCGAAATGATGCTCGGCACGGGAACGGATACGCTGTTTCTGACCTCGTCAATGAAATAGTGCGCGGTGTTGCACGGGATGACTATGGCGTCGGCACCGTAGTGCTCGAGTCGACGCGCGTCCTCCACCATATACGGCACGGGGCTTTGGTCGCTCTTTCCGAGAATGAACGCCGTTCGGTCCGGCGTCGCGGCTCTGCTTGACAGTATGATATCTATATGATCCTGATCGCACGAAGCTTCCGTATGCTCGGTTATCATCTCATAAAAATACGCGCTCGACAGCGGGCCGAGGCCGCCGAGTATTCCGAGCAGAGGACGCTCAGCTTTTGTCTGCATACCGAATGCCTCCTTTATTACTTCGAGCTTTTCGGATAGTATATCTTGTATTTCTTCTTCTGACGGCGAAGCTGTTCGGCGGCGCAAAGGAATCTGAGGATATTCCCCTTAAAATCCGCGCCGTACCACACGGATGAGCTGTCTTTGCCTTTTTTCGCGAGTTTTTTCGCGCGTCGTGTAAGTTCTTTGTCCTCGGTGTATTTGTACGCCACGGATTTCGGCACATGGTGCCAGAAATGCTCGGTGTTACAGCACTCGAGCGAGTCGCCACCGTCGAGATAACGCTCTGCGGCAAGCTCTGCGATATTTATGCCCGCGCTTGTAACGTAGTAGTTGCTTCTTCCCTGTCTGAGATTTATCTCGAATACACGGAAGTCGTCCTTCGTGCCCTCGCGAAGCTTAATGTCGAAATTTGAAAATCCGGTATATCCGAGGTCTTCGAGCATTGCGCGAAGCTTTTCGGCGAGCGGGAAATCTTTCACGGGCTCCGTTACTATCGCCGCGTGATTGCCGAGTCCTTTCGGTGTGTGCTCCTCGAGCATAGTGTGTCCGAGGCACATGGCGCGAACTTTGCCGCGAGAATCGGAAAAAGCGGTAAATACGCGCATCTGCGAGTCGCCGCCGTCGATCATCTCCTGCAGGATGATCTTATTGTCATATCCCGACGCGTATATCTCATCGAGTATCTCATGAGCTCTTTTCGGCGTGTCGGCGGTGTATACTTTCTTCATTCCGTCAAAGGAATGCTTCCAATACGTGACGCTGCAAGAGGGCTTTACTATTATGGGATATTTGAATCCGAGCTTTTCTTCGGTAAGCTCGCTCTCGTCAAGCGGCTTTTCGGCGACGACGGTGTCGGGATACGGAATGCCGTATTTGTCGCAAAGCGCGTAAAACTCGGCCTTTCTCGAGATGAGCGGTTGGAGAGCAGCGTCGGGATACGGGATTATATATTCGGGGAGTCTGTCGCGAAGACGCGCCGCGAGCGTTGCATAATCATCGGTGCATCCGAAAAGGACAAGCCGCTCGCCGCGGTGAGATTCGGCAAATTCGCGAAGAGTTTTGAGAGCCGTTTCTTCGCAGTCGATGTCTGCTATCGCCGTGAAGTTTACGATCTTTGAATATTTCGTCGCGGAGACCGCATATCGACCGAAAGCGTGAGAGATGACGCCGTAGCGTTCGTGGAACGCGCGAGCGACGTTGTAGCAGTTGAGATCCGCTCCGAGGAGAACGGGAGTGATTTTTTCATTCATATTATGATCCTCCGACGGCCGCTTACGCTTTGAAGAAGCAGTCGTGCCATGTCAAGAAAGTATAAAGAGTCCAGATTTTTCTGCCGTTGTTGGCGCGGCCTGCCTTGTGATCGTCAAGAAGTGCCGTGATCTTCGCCGTGTCGAAATATTCGGCGGCGGTGTCGGAATTGAACGCCTTTTTCACGATCGAATAGTACTTATCCTCGCGAAGCCACTCGCGGATCGGCACGGGAAATCCCTTTTTCGGGCGATTTGCCCACTCGTCGGGCAAGGTCTTGTTCGACGCCGCACGAAGCACGGCTTTCGTGTTCTTTCCGTCGAGCTTATACTCTGTGGGAATGCGGGATGCCTCACGCATGACCTCACGGTCGAGATAAGGCACGCGAAGCTCGAGCGAATGAGCCATGCTCATCTTGTCGGCCTTGAGAAGAATATCTCCGGGGAGCCACAAATTGAGATCGAGATACTGCTTTTTCTCAAGCTCCGTGAGATCCTTGCATTTTTCGTAGATCGGCGCGGTAACGTCGTGCACAGACGGACCCTTGCGATATTTTTCATTCAAAACGTCAAGAGCTTCCTTTTCGGGGAAGACATACGCCTGACCGATAAAGTAGTCCTCCGGTCTGCCGCTTCCTTTGATTATGAAGTCGTGGCCTTTGAAATACGGAAGGTGTGACGCAACACTTGCCGCCGCGCGTCTTATCGGCGCGGGTATCCTTTTGTATTTTCTCATGAGCGGAGTCTCGTCATACCACTCATAACCCGCATAGATCTCATCCGCACCCTCTCCCGAGAGGACTACGGTGACGTGCTCGGACGCAAGGCGCGCAAGGAAATAAAGCGGGACGCACGAGGGGTTCGACTGCGGCTCATCCATATGATACTGTATGGTCGGGAAAGCGTCGAAGCATTCCTCTGCCGTAAGGTGGCGCAGATAGTTCTTGATTCCGAGGATATTTGAAAGCTCCTCGGCCTCGCTCGTTTCGTCGAACTTTTTCGACTCGAATCCGACGGAGAATGTCTCATTCGGCATGAGGGACGCGGTAATATAGCTTGAATCCACACCGCCGGACAAAAACGCGCCGAGCTTAACGTCGCTTATCTTGTGTGCGGCAACGGATTCGCGAACGCGCTCGTCTATCATGCGTGCGCACTCGTCGAATGTATAGTTATCCTTATTATTGAAGTCGACATCCCAATATCTGCGCTTCTTTATAACGCCGTCTTTGAAGGTGAAGCTGTGCGCCGGAGGAAGCTTGAACGTATTTTTGAAGAACGTCTCCTCCATCGAAGAATACTGGAATGTAAGATACGGGCGCAGTGCATCCGCGTTGACCTTGGGGACAAAGTCGGGATGCTCGAAAAAGCTCTTTATCTCCGAGCCGAAAATGAAGCTTCCCTTTTCGGTGATCGTATAATAAAACGGCTTGATGCCGAAGTGGTCGCGCGCGCCGAAGACCGTACCGTTCTTTTTATCGTGGATGACAAAAGCGAACATTCCGCGAAGATGCTCGGGAAGGCTCTCGCCCCACTGCTCAAATCCATGGACGATCGTCTCCGTGTCGCAACGAGTTTTGAAAACGTGTCCGCACGAAATAAGCTCCTCACGAAGGTCGTTGAAGTTGTAGATCTCGCCGTTGAAGACGCAAACGACGCTTCCGTCCTCGTTGTACATCGGCTGTGCGCCGTCTGCGAGATCTATTATGCTGAGGCGACGAAAGCCGAAAGTGACGCTGTTCGCGCCGAGCTCCTCACTGACATAATAGCCCTCCATGTCGGGGCCGCGATGAATTATTTTATCCGCCATCTTGCGGATGACTTCTTTTCTGTGTTCAAGCTCTCCTGTAA
>CAYWTG010000069.1:1313-7510 GCA_964461155.1 uncultured Ruminococcus sp. | reverse complement strand
GATACGAGCTCTTTTGCGGGGCCGCTTCTTCCGAAGACGTCGTTTACGCCGACGCGAAGAACGGGAGTCGGACGCTTTTCGGAGAGGCACTCGGTAACGGCAGAGCCGAGACCGCCGATAACGGTGTGCTCCTCGCAGGTGACGATTGCACCGCAGGCGTTGGCCTCTGCGATGACAAGCTCCTCGTCAAGAGGCTTGATGGTGGGGATGTTTACAACGGAAGCGGAGATGCCGTCTGCGGCAAGAAGCTCACGCGCAAGCAGAGCCTGCTCGACTTCGATACCCGTTGCGATGAGTGAAACGTCCTTGCCGTCCGCAAGCTTAACGCCGCGGCCGATCTCGAACTTGTAGTCGTCGCCGTAGATCACGGGAACGGCCATTCTGCCGAAGCGGAGATATACGGGACCGTTGTAGTCGATGGCGGCCTTGACCGCGAGGCGAGCCTCAACGGCGTCAGCGGGGTTAAGGATGACCATGCCGGGGATGGTTCTCATAAGCGCGATGTCTTCACAGCACTGGTGAGTTGCGCCGTCCTCGCCGACGGTGATACCTGCGTGAGTTGCACCGATCTTGACATTGCAGTGAGGATATCCGACGGAGTTTCTGACCTGCTCAAAGCTTCTGCCGGCCGCGAACATCGCGAAAGAAGAAGCAAAGGGGATCTTTCCGGTGAGGGAAAGACCGACGGCGACACCGATCATGTTGTTCTCGGCGATACCGCAGTCGAAGAAACGCTCCGGGAATGTTTTTTTGAAAATTCCGGTTTTTGTAGCCGCCGCAAGGTCCGCGTCGAGGACTACGAGATTTTCGTATTCTGCGCCGAATTCGGCGAGAGCCTTACCGTAGGCTTCACGTGTAGCGATTTTATCTGCCATTTTAGTTTCAACCTTTCTCTTTATTCAAAGCGGCTCATCTTTCGCCGAGATCTTTCATCGCAAGCTCATACTGCTCGGCGTTGGGAGCCGTGCCGTGCCATGCGACGTTGTTTTCCATGAAGGAAACTCCGCGACCCTTGATGCTGTGGCTGATGATGACGCTCGGACGGTCCGTGCACGCGTCTGCCGCGGCAAATGCCGACTCGATAGACTCAAAGTCGTGACCGTCGGCCTCGATGACGTTCCAACCGAAAGCGGCGAACTTGCTGTCATGCGGCATGGGGTTCATTACCTCTGCGATGGGGCCGTCGATCTGGAGACCGTTGAGGTCAACGATCCATACGAGATTTGAAAGGCCGAAGTGAGCGGCGGACATAGCCGCTTCCCAAACCTGACCCTCCTCGGTCTCGCCGTCGCCGAGAATGGCGTAAACCTTGTTTTTCTTGCCGTCAAGCTTTGCGGAGAGAGCCATGCCGACGGAGACGGATGTGCCCTGGCCGAGAGAACCGGAGGACATATCAACACCCGGAGTGTGCTTCATGTCGGGATGTCCCTGAAGATAGCTTGTGGTCTTGCGGAAAGTTTTGAGATCCTCGCGCGGGAAATATCCGCGAAGCGAGAGAGTGGAATAAAGAGCGGGAGCGCAGTGTCCCTTCGAGAGAACGAGTCTGTCGCGATCCTCAGCGTCGGGAGAGGTCGGATCGATGTTCATCTTTTCAAAATAGAGATATGCAAGAAGATCTGCGATGGAGAGGGAGCCGCCGGGATGACCGGAAGATGCTGAGTAGACCGCATCGATGATGCCGACACGGATCTGTCGCGCGAGCTCCTGCAGCTCGCTGATTCTTTGTTTGTCCATTTATATATCCTTTCCTGACCCACAGCGGGTCAACGGGCTGGTGTTTCCGATACCGTAATCGGAAAGCTGAAAACATTGTCTCTACTATTTTAATATATTTTCGTCCCAATGTCAATATAAATTGCGTGTATTTTGTCTTATTTCGAGCCGAATTGCGAAAAAAGAGCAAAAAAAGCACGCAGGCTTCGGAAAGCGGCTTTGAATATCTTGAATGATGCGAAAAGTCAAAATGTCTTTCGGTGCGATTTTCGGACTTGTACTTGTAAAAGGGACATTATTATTGTATAATAACCGTAGCAATCTATTCCGAGAAAGGAATCTAAATATGAAAAACTGGATCGAACGTTTCTCCGACCCCGAAGTCTCCTACAGACCTCACCCTTTTTGGTCGTGGAACGACAAGCTTGAAGAGGGCGAGCTCAGACGTCAGATACGCGACATGAAGGAAAGCGGACAGGGCGGCTTCTTCATGCACGCACGCGACGGACTTATCACTCCTTATATGAAAGAAGAATGGTTTGATCTCATTCGTGCCTGCACCGATGAGGCCGAAAAGTGCGGACTTGAGGCGTGGGCATACGATGAGCTCGGTTGGCCGAGCGGAAGCGCGGGAGGCGATATCCCCGCCATGGGTGACGCGTACAAAATGCGCTGGCTTCGTCTTCGCGAGTACGACGGCAAGACCGAGGGCGACTTTATCGCATACTACGCCGTGCGTGAAAACGGCGAGTTCAGACGCATCCGCACCGCTTCCGAGAAGCTCTGCGACGGCGAACGCGTGATGTACGCGGCAAGCTTCTGCGACGACTCGTATTTCGATATTCTCGACCCGCAGGTCGTTCGAGCGTTTATCGATCACACCTACGAGGGATATCTCAAAGAGTGCGGCGGCGACTTCAAAAAATCTTCGCTTTGCGGATTCTTTACCGATGAGCCGCAGTACGCGATGTGCCGAAATCCGTGGTCGCTCGTGCTTCCCGCGCTTTTCAAAAGCGAGTATGGCTATGACATCGCAGACGTTATCCCTGCGCTGTTTTTAGGTCGCGACGGCCACGAGGACGTGAGATTTGACTTTTGGTCGCTCGTCAGCCGCCTGTTTACCGAGTCGTTCGGAAAGCAGATCGGCGACTGGTGCCGCGCACACGACTGCCGCCTCACCGGTCACATAATGCTCGAGGACAATATGCTCTGCCAGATCCACTCGACCGCAGGTACCATGCCGATCTATGAGCATTTTGACATTCCCGGTGTCGACTGGCTCGGCCGCCGTCCCGCATACAAAAAAGGCTCGTCTTCGATAACGAATCCCGTGCTCCCGCTTCAGGTCGGCTCGGTAGCCGCTCAGACCGGCAAAAAGCAGGTCATTACCGAGAGCTTTGCGATAGCGGGTTGGGAGATGACCTTTGCGGACATGAGATATCTCGTCGAGTGGCAGTTCCTCGGCGGCGTAAATCTCGTCTGCCAGCATCTTGCCGCATATACGATAAGAGAGCGCAGAAAAGCGGACTACCCGCCTTCAATGTTCCATCAGTCGCCCTGGTTCCGCGACTACAATACATTCGCCGACACCGAGTCCCGCCTCGGAAAGATTCTTGCCGAGGGACACGATGCGACCGACATTTTGCTCGTTCACCCCATGCATTCCGTATGGCTCAAATATACGAACGAAAACATGAACGGCGAGCAGGCTTTTGACACGGAATTCGCGCTCCTTGCGGCACATCTTTCGACGGCTCACATCCTTTATCACCTCGGCGACGAGACGATAATGCGCAGACACGGAAGCGTTGACGGCACAAGCTTCAAAGTCGGAGAGTGCACTTACAAAACCGTTCTTCTCCCGAGCCTTTACGGCCTTGACCGCAGCACATACGAGCTTTTGCTCAAGTTTAAAAATAACGGCGGACATCTCGTCGCGCTCGGTCGCCGCGCCGAGTTTATCGACGGTCGCCGTGCGGAAGAGGAGCTCTCTGCGCTCTACGACGGAATCGACACGCTTGACCTTTCCGACTCGGATACATATCTCGAGCGCATCCGCAGATATTTCGTCGACCGCGGACTTACCGACGTTTCCGTCATGAGCCGCTCCGGCGAGGAAGAGTGCATTCAGCTTTGCCGCAGAGAATATCCCGAGGACGGCGTCACGGCATACTTCTTCCTCAACACCGACCCCGAGTTCGCACATAACGTCAGCATCGAGCTTCCCGGACGTGACGCGCTCGAGCTGAGAGTCGATACGATGGAGTTCGTCCGTCACCCGTCGGATGTTCGCGCAGATCGCGTTGTGCTCGACGTGAACTTCGCTCCGATGGAGTCGCATCTTATCCTTGTCGGCGACGACTTGCCCGAGGGCGAGCTCGTTCTCGGCGCACGTGATTCGGAAGAGATAAAGCTCTTCACGGGCGCGGGTCGCACGACTCACTGGCGACTCGGCAAAGAGAGTGACCCCAACTGCTGTACTCTCGAGTACTGCCGCGTAAATGACGGCGAGAGCCTCTCGGAGTCCATGCACTCGTTCCACGCAAACAGACGCGTGTGCGATCTCACAAAGCGCGGCGTGTCTCCGTCGCTTCACTACTCGTTTGTCATCAACGACAAAACGGATATTTCGCGCCTTTCCGATATGCGTGTCGTCTGCGAGGAAGCACAGCCTTACAGACTCAGCATTAACGGAACCGAAGTTTCCGCTCTCGACGGCGAGTGGTGGCTCGATCACGCGTTCAGTGTTCATGCGATCGGCGACTTCATAAAGCACGGTGAAAACGAGATCGTCATCTCCGATTTCTGTAGCGAAATCGACGGAAAGCTCTGCGCAAATTCAGAATTCGGCAATATTTATCTTACCGGAAACTTCGGTGTGTTCTTTGATACCGAGCCGGTACACTGCTCGAGACGCGGCATCGCGGCGGGAAAAGATTTCTATCTCTCCGACCGTCCGACTGAATTTGCCGGAGGCGAGCTCGTGACGCAGGGACACCCGTTCTTCGCGGGACACATCGTCCTTGAGCGCGAGATCACAGTCAGCGATGCTTCACGCCCGCACCATATTACGCTTGCAAAGCCCTATGCCGCTTGCGCATCTCTCATCGTCAACGGCAAGAAGGGAAGACTCCTCGCATGGGGAGAGCTCTCCGAAGATGTGACCGACCGCCTGCATGACGGCGTGAACACCGTCGGTGTCGAACTTACCGTCGGCAACCGAAACCTTCTCGGCCCGTTCCACCTTAAAGAGGCAGAGTGCGGAGGCTGCGGCCCGTCCGACTTCGCTCCCTTTGAGCCGAGCAAGTGGTGCTACCGCTTCGGATTTGAAAAGAGCGGACTTTCCGACTGATATGACGGAAAAAATCAAGTTTGCACGTCACACTTTCGACGTGTATTCTCGGCATATTTCCGAACTTAACGCAAAGCTGGGCATCGACGCGTCAC
The DNA here is from genome assembly GCA_964461155.1 of uncultured Ruminococcus sp. GTDB lineage: Bacteria > Bacillota > Clostridia > Oscillospirales > CAG-272 > RUG11130. Next base: position 2,350 of record CAYWTG010000069.1, on the reverse strand, counting down.
GCACGCGCTCGGTGCTCGAGCTTTGCCGAGCGATATGTGCCGATGACATCTTATTTTCAAAATTCGAGTCGTTCCGCGACAGATATTTTGCGGGAGACTACGAGCACCGCGACGAAATTGACGATTGTGCGTTGCGCGTCGACAGCAATAAATACGAATACGCCCTCGCACTCTGCGAGATGTATTCGCTCGACACGCTCGAGCTGTACCGTCACCTCGGGATCGACGACGCGAGAGTGTATTTCGACGCCGTGCGCGATATCCCGATCTGGGCCGAGGCTTGCCTTGACAAGTTCGGCGTGTACGGGATCGAAAAATACGGTTGGGTGTCGTACTCGCTGACAGGTGAGATCTTTCGCCTCGGCAGACTCCAGTTCCATACCGTTCCGTATGCGCACGAAGACGCCGGCGTCTGCGGAGTTTCGCTCATGCGCGACAGCCGCGTTATAAATGTGCACATTCCCGCGGGTGAGCCGCTGAGAGTGAGCGACTGCCTTGACTCATACCGCCGCGCGTATGAATTTTTCGGACTTTCAGGCCGCGCTGCGTTTGTTTGCGATTCTTGGCTTTTATATCCCGCGCACCGCGAAATGCTCCCCGCCTCATCGGGGATCGTCCGCTTTGCGGATGATTACAAAATAATCGAAGCGACCGACTGTCCCGCCGCAGAGTTCGGAGAGCTTTGGCGCGTGTTCGGATATAAGAAAAATTACGACCCCGACACGCTCCCGTGCGACAGTGCTCTGCGCCGTGCGTACATACAGCGTCTGCGCGACGCTTCGACACTCGGAAGCGCGTTCGGCGTGATGATCTTCGACGGTCAAAATCCCGTGCGAAAGGAGAAAAATAATGAATACACAGCCTGCGCTCGATAAAACACAGCAAGTCTCCGCGCCGTGCGGTAGGAGCAAGGTGCTGCACATTATCCCCGCGCTGATAATAGCTTTTGTCGTCGTGTTCTCGCTTTCGAGCGTGCTCGCGGCGGCCGATACGACGCTTTTTGCCGTGAACCTTGCCGCGACGCTTGCGGTGTATGC
>CAYWTG010000069.1:0-1213 GCA_964461155.1 uncultured Ruminococcus sp. | reverse complement strand
TGCCGTATGTCGCTTTTGCGATAGTTTTCATCGTAAAACGCGGAAAACTTTTCTCGCCGCGCTGCGAACTTACGCTTTGCGCATTGTCGAATGCGGCGATGATCTTCGTTTATGCCGCGCACGGAGAGGGTGTCGGCCCCTTTGAGGTGCTTTTCATCACTCTTGCCTGCCTTTGCGGCGCGCTGACTGTCTTTTTGTCTCGCCTCGGAGAAAAAGTCAAATCGAAATTCGGCGAAAATCCCGTTTTCGGAACTGCGGCGATGCTCGTCTTGCCTGTGCTTTCGTTTGTGCTCCTTGAGGGGCTCACGCATCCGGTGACGGACATTTCGCTGCCTATCGTGCTTTTGAACGCGTTTTTCTTTTACATATTCGCTTTTATGCTGTTTTTCATCTTCGGAAACAGTACCCCCGCGCTGATCGTGACAGTGCTTTTGCCGCTTTGCTTCGGACTTGTAAGCTATTTTACGATAGAGTTTCGCGGCACGCCGCTTTTTCCGTGGGATCTCGCGTCATACGGGATCGCGGCGACGGTGCTCGGCGGATATGACCTGACGCTGACGCCGTCGGTCGCGTTTGTCATCTGCGCGGCAACCTTACTTTGCAGCATGGCGGCGACTTTTAAGGTTAAACTCACCCTGCGGAAACTGAGCTTTATTGTGCTCCGCGTCGTCGCAGCACTTCTCATGTGTGCGCTTCTTCTCGGCTGCGGTGCATATCTCCAAACGGATGACGCCGTCGAAGACTTCGACCTTTATCCGTACCTTTTCGTGCCGCATCACCTTTACAAGATGAACGGCTTTGCCGTGAGCTTTATAATGAATCTGCGCTACACCTCGGTAGAGCGACCCGACGGCTACGACGCCGAAACGGTCGAATCGCTGACGGGAAAGTATTCGTCGGACAGCGTCGCCGACGCCGCGACAAAGCCCAATGTCATCGTGATAATGAACGAGTCCTTCGCCGATATGAAAGAGCTGTGCGATTTCGAGGTGACCGAGGAATATATGCCGTACATATCGTCGCTCGAGGAGAATACGCAAAAGGGAATACTTCATTCGTCGATCGTCGGCGGAAACACGCCGAACTCGGAATTTGAGTTTCTTACGGGCATGACGATGGGATTTCTCCCGTCGGGAAGTATCGCGTATCAGCAGTTTTTGAAAAGCGAAAAGCCGTCGTTCGTCTCACAGCTCGACTCCCTCGGATATCACAC
>CAYWTG010000068.1:0-7926 GCA_964461155.1 uncultured Ruminococcus sp. | reverse complement strand
ACTCGCGACATTTCTCCGCCCGAGGCGACTTTTGCGAGACTTGTCGCGCTTTCACCCGGATTCACGGAGATTTTAAAATCGATAAGGTCGGCTCCCGACAATGAGAACATGACCTTGCCGTCGCGAACGTCGGGCAAGACCTCGATAAAGAACTTGACTTTCGGCATATCGAGGTATCTGAGCGTGGATATCATCTCCTCGGAGAGCGTCTTTGCGGCAACTCTGCGTGACTCACGAAGCTTTGCCGCGCGACGCTCGGCTTCAAGCGTGAGCTCGCCTATGCGCGACATCAGCTCATCCTGCGATGCGTCGAAATCCGAATATCGCTTTAGCTTTAGTGCGGCGTCGTTTCTGAACTCTTTGATCTCGGCGATGCTCGAGCCGTATTTCTTTTTTAATCTGTCGAGGTGAGCAAGGCGCGTCTCGACTCGGTCTAGCTTTTCGGTGATATCTCCGTCGATGCCGATGTCGAGTGCCGTATTGACACTCTCCGCGATGTCTATAATATCGTAGCGGTACTCCTCGAGTCTGCGGAGCATATCTGATGCACCTTCCACGATATCAGCGACCTGTGAAAGAGCCGTCGAGGCGCGCTCGATGAGATCTGCTGCGGAATAGCCCTTTTCGTTCGTCGAAAGAGCACGGTAAACGATCTTGCGGCACTTTTCGCTTCTCTCCGCCGATTTGATCTTCGTCTTAAGAAGCTCAAGCTTCTCGTATTCATCGTCGGAAGTCAGTCGAGCGTTGTCGATCTCTTTTATCTGATATTTCAGAATATCGGTGAGCATTTCCTTTTCGCTCTGCTCGGCACGCAGGGAGTCAAGCTCCGCCTGCGCACTTTTCAGCGCACTGTAGCTTGCCCTATAAGACAGGAGAAGCTCGGCGTTTTCGGCATAATCGTCAAGGAGCGTAACGTATTCGCTCCTGTCGGTAAGAAAGCTCTTTTCGTCTTGGGTGTTAATTCCGATGAGCGCGCTTCCGACGCTGCGGAGAGCGGAAAGCGTGATACTGCGGCCGTTGGCTTTGACGGTGCTTCTGCCGTCATCGGTGACGCATCTCGTTACAAGAAGCTCACCGTTATCGTCCTTTTCGATGCCGAGCATCTCGAATACTCGCTCGGGCACGTCAAAAAGAGCGGACACCACCGTGCGCGTTTCGCCGCTTCTGACTATATCTCTTGACGATTTGTCGCCGCAAAGCAGTCCGAGACAGTCGATCATCACCGATTTTCCCGAGCCCGTCTCACCCGTGATAACGGAAAAACCGCGCCCGAGGTCAATGTCAAGATTTTTTGCGACTGCCGCATTTGATATATTCAAATTTTTCAGCATCTTGTGGCCGCTCCTCTCCGAATTTCAGATAAGCTTACGATCCGATCATCTCGCGGAACTTCTGCGAGAGCACCATCGCAGCCTCATGCGAACGCGCTACCATTATTATGCAGTCGTCGCCCGCCACACTACCCATGATGTCGCTCTCGTGGAACGAATCGATTCGAGCAGCTACGGCATTTGCCATTCCGGGGTAAGTTTTGATTACAATATTGTTACATGAATACTCGACGCTCTTTATCGAGCCGTCGATCGCCTTGCTGTAGATATGCTTGCTGTCGCCGCTTCCGCCGGGTACGACATATTTGTATCCGCCGTTGTCTGACATAACTTTCAACAGCTTCAGTTCGCGAATATCGCGCGAGACTGTCGCCTGCGTAACATCATATCCCGCAAGGCGGAGCTTATCAATGAGCTCTTCCTGCGTTTCGATATTATAGTTTTCTATGATCTCGAGTATCTTATTATGACGTTTGATCTTCATTTTAAACTCCGATAACAGTACTTTATAATTTATTATTAAGTATGCTTAAAAAGCTGTTTTTCTCGAATCTTATAATTTTCGCCTTGACAGCGGCGCGTTCGACAGTGAGCGTGTCGCCGGGCATGAGTTCTTCCGCGATACTTCCGTCAAGCGTCGCATAGACCGAGTTTGCTTCGCGGACAACGATGTTTGATATTCCGATCGCGGACGATCCCTGTAGGATCACGGGTCGGTTGGCCAGAGAATGGGGGCATATCGGCGTGATGCAAAATGCGTCAAGTCCCGGTGCAAGTATCGGGCCTCCCGCGGACATGGAGTATGCGGTGGAGCCGGTCGGAGTGGCTATTATAAGTCCGTCGGCTCGGCTGTGTTGAATAACGACACCGTCACAGACGATATCGAAATTAAGAAGTCGCGCAACAGGTCCGTTTGAGAGCACGATATCGTTAAGCGCGGGCGGCATATATGTCACGCTTCCGTCAGTGCGAACGATACGTCCGCTGAGCATCATGCGCTCTTCCACGAAGAAGCTACCCTCCGCAAGTCGCGTGAGCATATTAACATCCGACGCCTCGAGATCGGCGAGAAATCCCACATGGCCGAAATTTATTCCGAGAAGCGGAACGTCGTGCGCGCTGATCTGCCGCGCGGCGCGGATTATCGATCCGTCGCCTCCGAGGACTATCGCAAAATCGATCATTCCGAGCGATGTCGGCGATATCGTCGTAAGCTTCGGCTCGGGGCAAAGAGTAAGAAGCTCCGCCGACGTATCGGAAAGCGCAAAAACGCCGATTCCCGCACCGTGCAAGGTATCGCACAACGCACATATGTACTCTGGCGGGACGTTCTTTTCAAAATTGACGATAAGAAGCGCGTTCTTTATCTCATTCATATTTGCCCTCCGAGGTTAACTTAGATAATTTACTTTGCGACAAGCCGTTTCAGCTCTGCGTGTGTCAAAAGGCACTGCGCCGTCTCACCGGTCTTTATCGCATGAAAAAGGAACTCGCGGTTTCCGTCGCCGCCGAAAATCGGTGACGAAATTACCGACTTTACAGTAAATCCGCACTCGGTCGCGCAAAGAGTCACCCGGTCAACAGCTCGTAGGTGTTCGGATGCGTCACGGACGATGCCGCCCTTGCCGAGCGCACTTCTGCCGCATTCAAACTGCGGTTTGATAAGCCCGATATATTCGCCGCCGTCCTCAAGTATTGAAGCGACAGCATCGAGCACAAGTGTCTGAGAAATAAACGAAAGATCGGCAACCGCAAGCGAACAGAGCTCTCCGAAAGAATCGCGCGTCAGCTCGCGTGCGTTGAAATGCTCCATGGAGACGACGCGTGCGTCACGTCGCAGAGATTCCGCAAGCTGATTGCTTCCCGAGTCTACGGCGTAAACTTTCGCCGCTCCGCTTTTGATGAGGCAGTCGGTAAAACCTCCCGTAGATGCACCGATATCGGCGCATATGCGGCCTGCGACATCGATTTTAAACTCGTCAAGTGCTCCTCGCAGCTTCAGTCCGCCTCGACTGACATACGGGAGTGCGTCCTCATCGACCTCGATCGACGGAGAAGCCTCCTCCGAAATATCGAAAGCCGGCTTTGTCACGGTCTTGCCGTCCACGCTGACACTGCCTCTTTCAATGAGTGCTTTCGCACGGCTTCGCGTCATTGAGCGTCGGTCGGCAAGATACATATCAAGTCTCATTAACGCCCTCTCAGTTACTGCGCGACATGAGCCACACGGCAAGGCTTGAAATTATCTCGCTGTGCGGAACATCCGCAAGCACCTCGCAGGCTCTCTCGGTGAGCTCGCGCTCTCTCACGCGCGCTTCATCGACCGTCATATACGAAACCACGGTTTTTTTGTCGTTCTCCGCGTCACTTCCGACGGGCTTTCCGAGAGACTCTGTGTCACCGACAACGTCAAGCACGTCATCGTGTATCTGGAACGCAAGGCCTATGCACTCCGCGTACTCATCCGCCGCCGCGATAACGCGCTCATCGGGAGTGTCGCTTGCGGCATATATTCCGAGCAGGCACGCCGCCTTAATGAGAGCCGCGGTTTTCAGCGAATGAAGATGACAAAGCTCCTCATAACTGTGGACGCTGTCGGCAAGGTCGATCTGCTGACCGCCGCACATTCCGAGATATCCCGCAAGCTTCGCGAGCGTTCCGACAGCGAGTCGCACAGAGCGATCGGAGACGTGCTCGTTCGACGCGCAAACTTCAAAAGCTTCGGTCAAAAGCGAATCTCCCGCAAGCAGGGCACACGCCTCGCCGAATTTCTTATGGCACGAGGGCTTGCCGCGACGAAGATCATCATTATCCATAGCGGGCAGGTCGTCGTGTATGAGCGAATATGCGTGGATCATCTCGAGAGCGCAGGCAAACGGCATTGCCGACTCCTCCGTCGCGCCGAGTGCACGCGCGAAATTAAGCGTGAGAAATGCACGAATGCGCTTTCCTCCGCCGAGAAGCGAATATCTCATCGCCTCCGGAAGCTCTCCGCTTGACGGATCAATGTATTTTTCAAGTGACGCCTCAACAGAGGCAGCCGCGCTTTTCAGTTCGTTTTGAATATCGACAGACATAGACAGCTCCTTTCGTCAGTTCATCGATTCTTCTTCGGTCGCTCCGTCCGGGCCGAGACGGAGCTTTACGACCTTTTGCTCCGCGGCGTCAAGCTTGCTGTTGCAAAGCTTAACAAGCGAAATACCCTCTTCGAACAGCTCAAGCGAGCGGTCGAGCGGAACATTTCCGGATTCAAGTGCCCTTACGCTTTCTTCAAGTCTTGCGATAGCCTCTTCAAAGGTAAGACGCGATATTTCTTCTTTAGTCATAATTATCTCCGTTAATTATCAGTCCTTATGCTTTCAACGACGGCATTTGCGACACCGTCGGACATTTTAAGGCTTATGTGCTCGCCCTCGCTCAGCTGACCTACAGAGGACACGATCTCGTTTTCTTCGGAATAGACCGCGCTGTAGCCGCGAGAGATGACCGCAAGCGGATCGAGAGCCGAAAGCTTTCCCGCGAGCATTCCGAGCGTGAGCTTGGCACGAGAAACTTCGCTCTGCTCAGCCGCTATCATTTTCTCCGAGAGCATGACCGTCGTCATTCTCCTGTCGTCTATCATCGTCTGCGGCGACGTGAGAGTGCGTGACGCAGACAAGTACGACAGCTTTTCGCGATATCTCGAGACGATCTTCTCGACGGACGCGGCCTCGTGCTTTATTACATTTATAAATTTATTCTTGAGCTCCGCCGTATCGGGGACTGCAAGCTCCGCAGCCGCAGACGGTGTCGGTGCACGTCTGTCAGCAACGAAATCGCAGATCGTAAAGTCAGTCTCATGACCTACGGCCGATATTACGGGGATCTCGGACGCGGCGACGGCATATGCAAGGCGTTCGTCGTTAAACGCCCAAAGATCCTCGATCGAACCGCCTCCGCGACCGATGATTATTACATCGGCACACGCGTTTTTATTAAAATATTCAAGCCCCGCGACGAGTTGCTCGGGTGCACCCGGGCCTTGTACGAGCGCGGGATAAAGGATGATCTTCGCATATGGGAAACGGCGACCCGTGACATTTATCATGTCACGAATGGCGGCACCTGTCGGCGAAGTTATGATTCCGATGCACGACGGTATTTTCGGCAAAGGTCGTTTTCTCTCCGGCGCGAAAAGGCCGAGTGCGGCAAGCTTGCGCTTTAGCTGCTCATAGGCGATATACAGCGCACCCACACCGTCCGGCTCCATTGAATCCGCATAAAGCTGATACTGGCCGTCGCGAACAAACGACGATATTCTGCCGTGAGCCGTCACTTTCATTCCGTTTTCGGGGACGAACGGGAGCTTAGACGCGCTCGAACGAAACATCACTGCGCGAAGCACACCGCCCTCGTCTTTGAGCGAAAAATACAGGTGTCCCGTTGAATGGCTTTTGAAATTTGAGATCTCACCCTTGACGCTGACCGACGATAGCGTGCGGTCGCCGTCAAGCAGTTGCTTTATATAGGTATTAAGCTCGGTTACGCTTAATACATTATTATTCTCAAGCTGCATTTTAAAAATAATCCTTACAAGCTTTTGCTCGCGTAAATATGTGAGGCAATAAGAGCAATCCCCGCGGCGTTGTCGGACGAAAACTCGGCATCAGCAAAAAGCCCGAGATGCCCTATAAGCGAGCGTATGTATCGAGAGCTCATAACTCCGCCTGCGAAAACCGTGGGTAGCTCGCCGTAGCGTTCGCGTGCGTTTTTCACGATGCGCTCAAGAGAGCGTGCGATATACGCAAGAACAAACGCGGCAACGCGGCTTTGAGACTCACCTTTTTCAATCATCGAAAGAGCCTTGTTTTCAAGTCCCGAAAGGTTAAACGACAGTTCCTTGACCGACAGCTTGCCGACGGATATTTTTTCACCGTATTCAAGTGCACGGCAGTCAAGCTCTCCTCCGCACGGGAAGCGAAAGCCGAGCTTTACACCGATGCGGTCGATTATCTGTCCCGCATTTGCGTCAAAAGTACCGCCGACTCGCTCGACCTTGAAAATCGAGGCGTCATCCGGCATAACATGAAGAAAGTCGGTCGTGCCGCCAGACACGTGAAGCGCGAGATGCTCTCCCGAGATAAACTCACTCGTCGAAATTCCGTTATTTCGGCACGCGGAATTCGCTGCGGCCATGATATGACCGTGCTGATGCGAGCTCTCATAAAGCGGAATATCGAGCACGGCACAGACGCTTTCCGCTATCGCGCGACCTACAAGGAAGCAAGGCATATACGACCCCTCGGCACTTCTCGGCGACACGGACACCGCCGCCGCTCTGAGTGTTTTTTCACTTCCGAGCTCGCGAAGGCACTCGCGGAGTCTTCGTGCGATATCGGGCGCGTTTTTTATATGAGCAAACACGGCATCGCTCTGGCGAAGGCCTCTTTCTCCCTCTGCTACGGGAAGCGGGCACTTCAAATTCGCAAGAACGCTGCCGTTTCGGTCGCAGATCGCCGCAGATGTCGTGTAGTTGCTTGTATCAAAGCCTAAAAACAAATCGTCCATGGCTCGTCAAATCTTTCCTTTTTCCTTTGCGATTCTGTTAAGTATTCCGTTAACGAACGCAGGCTCGGGATCGTCGCCGTACTTCTTGGCAAGCTCGACGCCCTCGCTGATCGCAACCTTCGGCGGAAGAGATGTGCAAAGAAGCTCATAAATAGAGAGACGAAGAATGGTTCTTGTTACGGACGACATTCTGCTGACACTCCAGTTCTTGGAGTCTGCCTCGATCATTGCATCAGCCTCTGCGGCAAACTCATGCGCTCCTGTAAATGTTGAGCGGATATAGCCGTCGCTCGGCACGGTGTCACCCTCATCGAAGAAAGCGAGAAATGCCTCTTCGTTAGAGCGTTCCTTGTTAAAATCGAGAGAAAAGAGCATCTGAAATACTCTGTCACGTCTGTCATTCTTTGTATTTTCAAATTGGGTCATAGCCGCAAACCTTTCCTTATGTTTAAGTCATGTGAAATGTCGCTAATCGGGTACGGACACATTACACCTTTATAATTATACATCCTTTTTGTGTGTTTGTCAATGGAGATACCGAAGTTGATGTGTCATATTGTACTATCGCCACACAACGAAAAATCGGCTCATCGGTCGACGGTCTCACAAAGCGCGAGATTGCCGAGGACGACGAGCCGATTTATTCATTTTAACTTAATTTTAAACAGTCTCTCCGCGTTTTCGCACACGCATTCGCCGAGTTTTTCTTTATCAACGCCGCGAAGCGATGCAAGCATCTCGAGGGTATATGCGACATTTCCCGGGAAATTCACCTTTCCGCGATTCGGCACGGGGGTGAGGTAAGGCGAATCGGTCTCGGTGATTATGTACTCGGTCGGGACGATGACGGCCGCCTCTTTAACCTTGACCGCGCTTTTATAAGTCACGGTTCCGCCGAAGGAGATATACCATCCCATATCCGCAAGCTGACGCGCCATTTCGGCACTGCCGCTGAAGCTGTGGATCATGCCGCGTGCATCACGGTGGCGGTGGAGTGCATCCATTATGTCGCCGTGCGCTTCCCTGTCGTGGATGACGACAGGAAGAT
>CAYWTG010000067.1:0-8004 GCA_964461155.1 uncultured Ruminococcus sp. | reverse complement strand
CTCATGCTCTTTACTTTCGCACTTGCCGTATTTTCTCACGGAAAATACGATGTCGGTGCGGCCTGTGCCGATTTCGCACTCGTCTCGTACGTCATCATGACTTTCACCTCGATCGTGCTTCTTCGCGATACACAAGTCGGCGCGCGCCTTTATCTGCTCGCTTTCATCGGGCCGTGGGTCAGCGACAGCGCGGCATATTTCTGCGGGCGTGCTCTCGGAAAGCATAAGCTCATTCCCGATGTCAGCCCGAAGAAAACGGTCGAGGGCTCGCTCGGCGGAGTTTTATTTACCGCGATCGTGTTCGTCGTATACGGCGTGCTTGTTTTAAAACCCGAGGGACGCGTGATGCCGTATGCGGCACTTGCCGTTATCGGAGCTGCAGTCTCCGCCATCTCGCAGATCGGCGACCTTATCGCGTCGCTCATCAAGCGTAAGTACGGTATCAAGGACTACGGTAAGCTCTTCCCAGGACACGGCGGCGTCATGGACAGATTCGACAGCGTCCTCGCGACAGCTCCCGTGATGCTCATTGCGGCAATTCTCGGAGAATATTTCAGCCTGTTCGCATAACACGCTGTGCCGACACGATATGTGTGAGGTTAGTATGAAATTTGACAAAATGAAAATATCCGTCCTCGGGAGCACGGGGTCTGTGGGAACACAGGCACTCGACGTCGCGCGTGAACTCGGCGTTCACGTGAGTCTCCTTGCGGCGGGACGAAATGTCGAGCTTTTGGCGGAGCAGGCGGCGGAGTTTTCTCCGTCGGTCATAAGCGTAGCAGATGCCGAGAGCGCGAAACGTCTCGACGAGCTTACGGGCGGAAAATATGAAATAATATACGGTGCTGAAAGCCTTGACGCGATTTTGCGCGAAAGCCTCGATGATGTTATTGTTCACTCGATAGCGGGACTCGACGGCACTCGCGCGGCACTTGCCGCAGCTGAATCCGGTGTTCGCCTTGCCATGGCGAATAAAGAAGCCATAATCGCGGCGGGCGGGCTCATACACGAGCGTCTCGCGCGTTCCGGCGGCGAGCTTATTCCCGTTGACAGCGAGCACAGCGCGATCTTTCAGTGCCTCTCGACCGCATCCGGTCGAGCAAAGCGCGAAAGCGTAAAGCGGATCCTCCTCACGGCGTCCGGCGGGCCTTTCTTCGGCATGAGTCGCGATGAAATGTCATCCGTCACGCCCGAGAGAGCTCTCGCTCATCCGACGTGGAAGATGGGGCCGAAGATCACCGTGGACTCCGCAACGCTTATGAACAAGGGCTTCGAGGTCATCGAGGCCGTGCGCCTTTTCGGCGTTCGCCCCGAGCAGGTCGAGGTGCTTGTGCACAGACAGAGCATAATACACTCGATGGTCGAGTATATTGATAACAGCGTGATAGCTCAGCTCGCCGCGCCCGATATGCGCTCGTGCATCCGCTATGCGCTGTCGCATCCCGAACGCGCCGAGGCGACGCACGGACAGCTTGATTTCACAAAGCTCGGCTCGCTCACATTTGACGCGCCCGACTTTGAGGCTTTCCCGCTTCTCGCTCTCGCATATGATGCGATACGCGAGGACGGCACGACTCCGACGGCTCTTATCGCCGCAGATGAAGCGGCAGTTAAGGCATTTTTCGATCGTCGCATCGGATTTTGCGATATTTCTCGCGTCGTTGCCGACGTTTTGGAGCGTTTCGACAGCCGTAAGGCAGAAAGTGCCGAAGACGTGTACCACGCGGCGCATGAAGCTTCCCGCATGGCTGAGGAGACTATAGCCGCGCTTTGATTTAACGGAGGTTTAGGTGAGTATTCTTTATATTTTGCTTGCGATCGTTATATTCGGACTGCTCATTTTCATCCATGAGATGGGCCACTATATTTTCGCGCGCATTTTCGGAGTTCATATCTTCGAGTTTTCGATAGGTATGGGGCCGAAGCTCATCTCGCGTACTTCAAAAAAGACGGGCATCGTGTATTCGTGGCGTCTTATCCCGTTCGGAGGTTATCTTTCCATGGCGGGCGAGGACGATGAGTCGGACGACGAAAACGCATACTGCAAGAAGCCTGTGCTTCAAAGGATCGTCATTACGGCGGCGGGAGCTTTGGTCAACATAACGGTCGGCGTGCTCGTGCTTTCCGCAGTGGTCATGAGCTCGGGAAGACTCTATTCGACAAAAGTCGCCGCGTTTGACCCCGCAGTTTCGGCAGAGGTGTCGTCACAGGCACAGGGACTCGCGGTCGGCGACCGCATAACGCATATAAACGGTACGCGCGTATTTACCGCGAACGATCTCCAGTATGAGCTCATGCGCTCGGCGGTCGAGCCGGTCGACATAACGCTCGTGCGGGGAGACGAAAAGATCGTGCTCGAAGACGTGACATTCGGTACGTTCAGCGAGCAGGGAAGCGATTTCGGTGACCCCGATTTCTATGTTTCCGAAGAAGAGAAAAACTTTTCAAACACTGCTCGACACGTCTTCTCTCGCTCTTATTTCAGCGTGAAGATGGTGTACGACACGATATACGATCTTGTGACGGGCAGATACGGCGTTCAGGCTGTATCGGGGCCTGTCGGAATCACCGAAACACTCGGTGAGGCGGCGCGTGCGGGCGCGTCGAACTTCATTTATCTTGCGGCGTTTATCAGCATAAACGTCGGAGTCATGAATCTCCTGCCGCTCCCCGCACTCGACGGTGGCAGACTCGTCTTTCACATACTCGAGCTTGTTGTAAGACGTCCCGTGCCGCGAAAGATCGAAGGGATGATCCACGGCGTCGGACTTCTTGTCCTGTTCGGAATTTTGATCCTTGTGACCTTTAAAGATATAATCGCGCTGATTTAGCGTGAGACGAAAGGAGCTTTTTAAAACGATGGAAAGAAGAAAAACACGAACCGTGACCGTCGGAAATGTGAAGATCGGCGGCAGTTCATACGTTTCCGTGCAGTCCATGACGAACGCTCCCGCCGAGGATTTTGAAAAAACGGTGCGTCAGCTGAAAGCTCTCGAAAATTGCGGCTGTGATATCGCGCGTATCGCGATACCGAAAATAGAGTGTGCCGATGTGTTCAAATTCGCACGCGAAAACGGCGTGAAGCTTCCGCTCGTCGCCGACATTCATTTTGATTACAAGATCGCGCTCGCGGCCGTAAAATGCGGCGCGTCGAAGATACGCATAAATCCCGGAAATATTGGGGAGAGTTGGAAAGTGCGTGAGGTCGCCGCGGCCTGCCGTGACGCGGGAGTGCCGATAAGGATCGGCGTAAACGGCGGAAGCCTTGAAAAATCGCTTCTCGAAAAATACGGCTCACCAACGGCAGAGGCTATCGCCGAATCCGCGCTCTCTCAGGCAGAGCAGCTTGAAGACGCAGGCTTTTCCGATATCGTCGTTTCGATAAAATCGTCAAGCGTCGAAAAAATGATAAAAGCTTGCGAGATCGTCGCGTCTTCCTCCGACTATCCTCTTCACCTCGGAGTTACCGAGGCGGGGGATGCCTACAGCGGACTTGTGAAAAATTCAGCTGGCATCGGCGCACTTCTCGTGAGAGGTATCGGTGACACGCTTCGCGTATCGCTCAGTGCCGACGTGACTGAGGAAGTCCGTGCCGGCCGCGAGATCCTGCGCGCCGTCGGACGCTGGGAGCACGGCGGTGTCAACATCATCTCGTGCCCGACCTGTGGCAGAACGAAGATAGATATAATCAGACTCGTCTCCGAGCTTAAAGCTGTAGCGGAGAATATCGACACAAACGGCAAGAGCATAAATGTGGCTGTCATGGGATGTGTTGTAAACGGTCCCGGTGAGGCCAGAGAAGCCGATTTCGGAATAGCGGGCGGCGACGGCTTCGGCGTCCTTTTCCGCCGAGGTGTGCCCGAGCGTCGCGTCGAGGAAGAACACATAGTCGACGTTCTCGTTGAGAATATTAAGGAATTTTCAAACAGCTGATCGCAAAAGAGGTGCTCAGATGAGCGAAAAACGCAAAACACTGTATGACCGCTTCGACAGATATGAGCCTGTCGGCGTGCATCGTGCAATATACGATAAAGCAGTGGTAGACAAAGTGAAGCTTGACCGTGAAAAGCGCATAGTCGAGATCACGGTCGAACTGCCCGAAATTTTTGAAAAAGCGGATATTTATTCGCTTGAGGAAGCACTGCGCGCGGCCTATGAGCTGCGCCTTGTGCGTATTTTGACGAAATATCCGAGTGACGCCTTCGACCTGGCGTATCTTCCGCAGGTCATAATCGAAGCAAGCCGTGTCGGAAGTGTCATAAACGGATTTTTCAATCACATGAAACCGACGATGGACGGGCACGACATACATATAGCTATCCCGTTTTCCGCAGGTGCTATCGAGCTTCACGACATCGCAAAAACGTCAAATGTCATCTCGAGCATCCTGTACAGCGAGTTCGGCGAGAAGTATAACGTCACCATCGAGCAGGCATCTGATGCGGACGAGAGATATTCCGAGTACGTCAGCCGTCAGCGTGCCGAGCTGAACACGCGCACGCAGAAGATAGCCGAGGCCGAGGAAAGACGCCTTGCGATGGCGGCTGCCGCATCTTCTCATGAAAACGCACCCGTCGAAGAGGAAACGGTAAAGCTTCCGCGCGTACAGTCGCTTTTCGATTCTTCGGATACGGTGAGCTTTGACGAGAGCGGCTTTATCGTGAGCTCGGGACGAATGCGCTTTGATATTTCCGCGCCCAAATGCTGCCTCGGTCAGGAGCTCGACGGCGAGGGACTGATCCCGCTTCGTGCGATAAAGTCGAACGCGAGAAACGTGAAGATCATCGGCGAAGTATTTCAGGTGACGGAAAAAGAGCTTCGTCGCGGCGACAAGCTTGCGGTCACGATCGGACTCACCGACAAGGACGCGTCGATTTTCATAAAAACAACAGCGGATGCCGAGGGAACAGAGGAGCTCAAGTCCGTCTTCGGTGTCGGGAAATCGTTTATCGTCAGGGGAAATATCAAAACCGATACCTTTGACGGCGATCTTTATATGCAGTACAGCGATGTCGCGCAGGTCACGCGGGTTCTTCGTGAGGATAACGCCCCAGAAAAGCGTGTTGAGCTCCACGCGCACACGAATATGTCGGCGATGGACGCACTTACAAAGCCCGATGAGCTTGTGAAGACTGCCGCGCGCTGGGGCCATGAGGCCGTTGCCGTTACCGACCACGGAAACCTCCAAAGCTTCCCGATAGCGATGCTTACAGCCGAAAAGCTCGGCGGCAAGGTGAAAGTCCTTTACGGTGTCGAGGCGTATTTTGTCGATGACACGCAAAGAGCCGCGTATCGCGGAGACGGAATAACATTCGACGACGAGTTCATCGTCTTCGATATCGAGACGACGGGACTTTCGGTCGCGACCTGCGGCATAACCGAGATCGGCGCGGTGCTCACGAAAAACGGCGAGATAATCGATCGATTCAACACTTTCGTAAATCCTGGAATGCCAATTCCCGAAAAAATAACGGAGCTGACGGGCATAACCGACGAGATGGTCGCAGACGCACCCGATATTTCCGAGGCTCTGCCGAAGTTTTTTGATTTCTGCGCGGGACGTATGCTCGTCGCGCACAACGCGTCGTTCGATACGAGCTTCATAAGAGCCGCCGCCGAGAAATGCGGACTTCCGTTTACGAATCCGTATCTCGATACCGTGGCGATGTCGCATTACGTAAATCTCACGGCAAAAAACCACAAGCTCGACACCCTCGCACAGATCTATGAGCTCGGTGATTTTAATCATCACCGTGCCTGTGACGATGCCGAGATGCTCGCGCTGATATTTGACAAGATGACCTCGCGCCTCAAGGAGGAGGGAATCTTCGATATCGACCGCATGAATTACGTGATGAGTGAGCGCGCAGACCCGCTGAAGCTCCGCACGTATCACCAGATAATACTCGTAAAAAACAAGACGGGCCTAAAAAATCTCTACAAGCTCGTCTCGGACTCATATCTCAAATACTACAGGCGAAACCCGCGTATTCCCAAAACGAGACTCACCGAGCTTCGCGAGGGACTCATCATCGGCTCGGCCTGCGAGGCCGGCGAGCTTTTCCGCGCAGTTCTCGATAACCGTCCCGAGGACGAGCTCATCGAAATGGCGTCGTTTTACGATTATCTCGAAATACAGCCAATCTGCAACAATATGTTCCTCATAGCCGAGGGCAAGGTCGCGGATGAGGAGGGACTTCGCGATCTCAACCGCCGCATCATCGATATCGGCAAAAAAGCCGGACGTCCCGTCGTCGCGACCTGCGACGTGCACTATCTCGACCCCGAAGACGAAATATACAGACGCATACTCCTTTCGGGAATGAAGTTTAAGGACGCTGACCACGAAACGAAGCTCTATTACCGCACGACCGAGGAGATGCTCGCTGAATTTGACTATCTCGGCGAGGAAACGGCGCGTGAGATAGTTATCACGAACCCACGTCGCATAGCCGACATGATAGAGACAGTGCGCCCGATACCCGAGGGCAACTACCCGCCGCATATCGACGGCGCGGAGGAGGAGCTGACGGAAAAGTGTCACGCACTTGCACGCGAAATGTACGGAGATGTGCCACCCGAAGAAGTAACGAGTCGACTCGACCGCGAGCTCGATTCGATAATCAAAAACGGATTCGCGATAATGTACATAATCGCCCGAAAGCTCGTCGAAAACAGCGAAGCCAAGGGATATCAGGTCGGTTCACGAGGATCGGTCGGTTCGTCATTTGCGGCGACGATGGCGGGTATCACGAAAGTTAATCCACTGCCGCCGCATTACAGATGCCTCAAGTGCAAATACTCGGATTTCCACAGCTTCAAAGAGGAACAGCCCGATGTGAAATCCGGCTTCGACCTCGCGCCGAAGAAGTGCCCCGTTTGCGGGGAAGAGCTGTACCGTGACGGACACGACATTCCTTTCGAGACGTTCCTCGGCTTCTACGGAGATAAAGTGCCGGATATCGATCTCAACTTCTCCGGTGACGTTCAGGCTGACGCGCACAAATTTACCGAGGTTCTTTTCGGAACGGGTAAGGCTTTTCGCGCCGGCACTATCGGAACTCTCGCCGCAAAGACCGCATACGGTTTTGTCGCACGATATCTCGAAGAACGCGGAATATCCGTAAACCGCGCCGAGAGCGAGCGACTCATCACCGGATGTGTCGGAGTTAAGCGCACGACGGGTCAGCATCCCGGCGGAATAATCGTCGTTCCCGCCGAGCACGACGTGTATGAGTTCTGCCCCGTACAGCACCCCGCAGACGACCCGAACTCGTCGATCATCACGACGCACTTCGAGTTTAAATATCTCCATGACACGATCTTAAAGCTTGACATACTCGGACACGATATTCCGACAAAGTACAAGCGTCTCGAGGAGTATTCGGGAATGAACATCCTCGATGTGCCGCTGTCAGATCCGCAGGTGTATAAGCTCTTTACGTCCACTGAGCCGCTCGGTGTCACACCTCAGCAGATAAACAGCGAGACCGGCACGCTCGGACTGCCCGAGATGGGTACGAAGTTCATCAGAGGAGTGCTCATGGCGGCACAGCCGAAGACTTTCGCCGACCTCTTGCAGATATCGGGACTCACCCACGGCACGGGAGTTTGGCTCGGCAACGCCGATGAACTTATCAAAAACAATGTCTGCACGATTTCTGACGTTATCGGATGCCGCGACGATATCATGCTTTACCTCATCCAGAAGCACGACCTCGACAAGAGCCACGCGTTCAAGATCATGGAGGACGTGCGAAAGGGTAAGGGACTCAAGCCCGAATACGAACAGGAAATGATCGAGCACGGCGTGCCTGAGTGGTACATCGAGTCGTGTAAAAAGATCAAATATATGTTCCCGAAAGCGCACGCGGCGGCATACGTCATGGACGCGCTGAGACTCGGTTGGTATAAGATATATCATCCCGATGTCTTCTACGCCGCTTATTTCACAGCCGCGCCGTCTGGCTTTGATGCCGAGATCGTCATGGGCGGCAAGGAGAA
>CAYWTG010000066.1:0-8066 GCA_964461155.1 uncultured Ruminococcus sp. | reverse complement strand
TTACGATGCTTGTGATAACCTCTGTAACAGCCTCACCCTTATCGTTTGTAACAACTTCGCCCTCGTCGTTTGTAACAACGACTTCCTCGGTAACGATGGATGTGATAACCTCTGTTGCCTGAGTCGGAGCGGGAGTTGTTGCGCCGGCTTCGGTGTTGTTATTGTTTGCGGAGTTGTTCGGGATCTGCTCGGTTCCGAGAACGAACAGGCCGTTCTGAGCGTTCTTATGGCGAGTCATGAAGTATGTGTACTCACCGAGGTTGATGCTGTAGCTGTTAACGAAGAGGTTGTCGGGTGTGCTCGTTCCGCCGGTCACGCCGATGGAGATGTAGAGCTCATCGCCGGCTTTAGCACCGGGCTTAAACTCTGCGAAAGGAATGGAGTACTCGCAGATAACGTAGCCGTCAGCTGTGTAGTTGATGATATAGTCCTGGCCGGGAACGGGTCTGTTTGCAAGAAGGCCGCCCTTTGTGTAGTAACCGTTGATGTACTGACCGTCGGTCGTTCTCTTAGCTACTGCCCAGCGGTAGATGAAGCCCTGCTCGAACTCGCCGGTGTTGTTCTTCTGAGTGTTGAGAGAATCGGCTACGTGAACGTGGATACCTGTCTGGTTAAGGAAATCGTCGCCGCCGTGGCAGGGGACGCCGTCGGCACCGACGGTGTCGGCAACCTGATCAAACTCCTGCTTTACAACGCCGGGCTTGAACTTGACAGCGAAGTTAAAGCCGTGAACTTCGTCCCAAGAGAAGTAGTACTCTACGGTCTGAAGCATAGCCTCAGCATCCGCGTAAACCGCTGCGGAGCCCCAAGCGATTCCGAGGGGGGTGTCTTCGGGAGATGTGGAGATGTCTGCGCGAACGTACTCGTTCTCGCTGATGATACCGTCCTTGATAACGGCAGAGCTGTCGGCTTTCTTGACCTCGACTTTAATGTCGCACTTGTCGCCTGCGGGAATGAAGCATTCTGCGGAAGCGTTAACTGCAAGCATCAGTACAACGGTCGCGCAAAGCACGATGATCGAAATGAGCTTTTTCATAGCTTATTTCCTTTCTTTTATTTTACGTCGAATCGTCGTCCAACGCAGATTTATAAGGTTATTTTATAATATTTCCGAAGCCTTGTCAATAGGTATCAAAAAATTACGTGAAATTTTCGTGAAAAGGCCTGACAAACTCATTTTCCCTCGCGGAAAAGCTCGAGTATTCGTGTAAAGCTTTCGGGGAGCGGGGAGGTGAAAGTCATGCTCTCGCCGCTTTTCGGATGGATGAGCGTCAGCTTCACGGCGCACAGACACTGACCCTCGAAAAGTGACGGATGTCGCCTCTCAAACTGAGTTTTGTCGCCGCCGTAAAGAGTATCGCCGAGAAGCGGATGACCGATGTGAGCCATGTGGACTCTTATCTGATGCGTGCGTCCCGTCTCGAGCTCGAGCTTCAGGTGAGACGCGGACGTACCGGGAGTCGAAAACTCCTCCGCCACGGTGTAGTTCGTTGCTGCCCATTTTCCGCTACCGTCGGCGACGACCGCCATTTTCTTTCTGTCGCTTCGCGAGCGGCCGATATCTCCGACGACGCGCCCCGCGCTCTCGCGCAGATGTCCGATGCAGACGGCTTCATATCCTCTGTGCATCGTATGATCTTTCAGCTGAGCGGAAAGAGAATGGTGTGCAGCGTCGTTTTTCGCCGCGCAGATAAGTCCCTCCGTGTCGCGGTCGATCCTGTGCACGATCCCCGGGCGCATCACGCCTCCGACTCCCGAAAGAGAGTCTCCGCAGTGCCAAAGGAGAGCCGAGACGAGAGTTCCCGTGCTGTGACCCGGTGCGGGGTGCACGACCATACCTTTCGGCTTGTTTACGACTATGATATCGTCGTCTTCAAAGACGATATCGAGC
The DNA here is from genome assembly GCA_964461155.1 of uncultured Ruminococcus sp. GTDB lineage: Bacteria > Bacillota > Clostridia > Oscillospirales > CAG-272 > RUG11130. The sequence goes on along the minus strand of CAYWTG010000066.1, from coordinate 6,175 downwards.
GGAATGTTTTCGGCTTTCACCTCGCACTCCTCAACGGGCGGCAAAACAAGCATCAGCTCGTCGCCAGTGCGAAGCTTCGTACTTTTCGTCACGATTTTCTCTCCGCAGGTGACGCTTCCGTTTTGCATGAGTCTTTGAAGTGCCGAGCGACTGAGCGTCAGCGAAAGCTCGGAGCAAGCTTCGTAAAGTGCGCAGTCCGCGCGTTGTCCCGCGTCCTGTTCGGTCACGGCGAAGATCACCGCGCCGTCGTTTTCGTATGCGATCATATCATTATCCTGAAAAAGTTATTTCGTCATGTCATCGGTGACGGAGCATTCGACTCGCGAAAACTCCGTTCCGTCCCGCGCGACCTGCGCCACGGTGACGCTTTGCGCTTTCTTTATTCCCGGGCAGACGACGAGCTTTGAGTTTATGTAAACCGTGTCGCAGACGTGTCCGTCGACCGTCGCGACGCTTGCCTCGGTGAGGTTTTCGCCGACGATGAACAGCGTCTCGTTGTGAACGTAAGCGTACTCCGCTTTAACCTCACGCACCCCGTAGCTTATCTCGGGAACTTCGTATGGGAACACGCCGCCATAGGCGTACTTTTCGCCGAACAAAAGGTCATACGAGAGCCGCTCGAGCTTTTCGTGATAATCCTCGCTCGACTTCATTTCACGGTGGAAGCGCGAGATGACGCCGCCGTCGATGTTTAACAGTTCGAGTAGATACGACGACAGCTCGTATGAGTTCATGTCGCAGTCGTCCGCGCCGAGATCGAAATTGCTCCAGATGACGTATTCCGTGGTATAGAGCGAGCCGCTTTCGAGGTCTTCCCCGCTGAGTCCGAGGCTCGGCTGATGGTCACCGAAAAGCACGACGACGGTGTCCTCGCCCACAGCGCGCACGCTCTCTATGAGCTCACCGACGAAAGCGTCGCACTCATGAAGCTGATTTACATAGTATTCCATGGCTTCGAGCGTCTCGATGTCGAAGTCTCCCGACACCGTGATGTCACCCGCATCTCCCTCCGCCGAGGCGTATTTGCCGTGCGGCTGAACGGATATCGTGTAAATGAAATCCGAGCCCTCCGTGGATTTGAGAGCGGCTGCTATCTCGTCGGTCAAGATCTCGTCTCGCGCCCAGCCGAGGCTGTTGTAGCGCACGCCGCTCATGAACTCGACGGGAGTGAATGTGTCAAAGCCGAGCTTTTCCATAACACGGTAGCGATTGTAGAAAGTTCCCGTGTGGTCGTGTATCGAGTGCGTGGTATACCCGAGCTGTGCGAGATAATACGCGATCGACTCGCACGGCGAGCCCTTGAGCACGGTCTCGTACGGATATTCGCCGAGCCCGAAGACCGAAATCGGTATACCGCAGAGCACCTCGAACTCCGTATTCACCGTTCCCGCGCCGGAGACCGGCACCGTCAGCGTTCCCGACGGGTAATTGTCGCGCAGGGCGCAAAAGTTCGGCGTCGCGTTCTCGCTCGTCTCAAGGCCGAGGATCTTTGAAGCGTCGATAAACGACTCAAGCTGAATCATTATCACATTCGGCCCGTCCGAGGCCGCAGTGTCGTTCTCGCCGATGTTGTCCATTATGTCGTTTATCGAATCCTTATTGTATATGAGCGGGCGATCAATGCCACGATCGGATGTCGAAAGCGAAAAGCAATAGATAAATCCGTACTCGCGATAAGCGTCGGATATTTTCAGCGTTTTCATGCCGTCCCTGTGAGTCATCACCGCACCCGTAACGGCACCGAAGCAAACGAGTGCCGTAATGACAAGCTCGGGGACCACGCGCTTGTAGTTCGGCTTTTCTTTCGGCAGGCGCACGGCGCAAAATACGGCAAGCGCGATAGCTCCGACGATGGCGACGATGATGAGTATTATCTGGAACACCGACAAATACACGTCGATTATCTCCATGACAGATAGAAGTATCGAAAAGTCGACCGCCGACAGGGGATTTACTCGATATCCGAGAAGCACGCAGTTCGCGATGGCGATGCCGAGCCAAAATCCCTCGATTATTATAAACACGCCGATCCTGCGTTTGCAAAGGAGGCTGAGCGCGTAGCTTGTCATGACGATAAGCACCGCCGCAAGGAACGGAAGCGGGCGCACGAACGGATATTTCATCGCGACGAGCGGCCCGGTCGACAGAACTTCTGAGACGAGCACGGTAAATATCGCGTAAACGAGATAGCGAAGCTCAACGATCTTCGCTGCGCGGCAAAAAAACGATTTCACCGCCGAGATGATTTTTTTCACGGTAACATCCTCCGTATACAATGTCAAAGCACACAACTTTCGGCTTTATCGCCGACTTTCCGATCACTGATCTTCTCGATCGTTTGCTTTCGGGCGTGCGGTTCTTTCGACGTTTTTATATAGGTAAATATCGCGCATATCGTAAAGCTTCATGCTGTCTTTTCTGATATAGCTGTCGGCGCGAGTCTCGCGTCTTACGCTTTTGTGCGAACGCGCCATGCCTAAAACTATCAAGAGCGCGATTATCACGCCCGCCGCAAGGGACGCGAAAAAACATCCCGCGCCGAGCGGCTCCGTCGCGCCGGAGCTTGACGAAATGTCGACGGTGCAAAGCACCCCGACGGCACTTTCTCGCGATAGAAAAGCCGAGTGCGGCACGCCAAGCGAGATGGCGCATAAGAAATTTGAAAGCATATTCATAAAAGTTCTCCGTAGAGCTGCACTTTAAATCACAGCACGCCCAAAAGGCGCAAGATCCATGCGATACCGTAAGAAACGGCGCATATGCCGACGGCAAGTCCGAAAAACCACTTCAGTGCCGCCGAGCGCGAAACGGGAAGATCTCCGATAAAGCGTCCCGTTTGCCCGTTCATGGCAAAGGTGTAGTTTTTATCCGCATATCTCGTGGTAAGAAGCCAGACAGGCAAAAGCGCGTAAGAGACGCGGCTCGATGTCGTGCAGATGTTTCCGCCGTCACAGGTGACGCTCGAATATCCGCTCACGGTGGAGGCGAACGCCGCCTCCGCAGAGCTTCTTATTCTCGCCTCGGCGCGCGGTGAGCACTCCTCTGCCGACACGTCGTATTTGTCCGCGAGAAATCCCGCAAGATATGCCGTGTGAAAGTCGACCGCCTCAGAAAGATCGAAAGGTTCGATCGACTCAGTGAGCTCGTCGGGCGTTTTCAGCGAGCCGTCGACGGGGACTCCGGCAAAGCCGATATTTCCCGCGCGGATGACTGAATAATGACTCGTCTCTCTGTAGTCGTAATCGTCGTCGCTCCACTCGCGGACCTTCGTCGCGCTGTAGTGAAGATTTGCGTTGATCTCCGCGTCGAAAAGCCAAAACGGGATATATATTCCCTTTATCTGCTCTATGCGATTTTTGTCGCGAAACTCGCGCGGCAAAAGGCGTTTGCCTTTCATGTGACGTTCAAGAGCCGCACACGCCGCCTTTTTGTCAAGCTTAAACGGGATGACAAGGTCGGGGCGGCGAACTCCCGACAGCTGTTTTACGAGGACGACAGCGTTTCCGCAAAAAGGGCAGACTGTGGCCGCCGTATTCGCGTCGGTGACAAGCTCGCCTCCGCAAGACGCGCACACATACGCGCGAAGCGCATCGCTCTCGCCCTCACGCCACTCGCCGTCGCCGACCGTGTCAAAGCTTACGTCATCCTCCGCGTCAACGAAGTCCGTCGCGGATGTCAACGCGTCAATATCAAATTCCGTGTCGCAATACGGGCAACGCGGACGACCCGCGCGGCTGTCGTAATTTATCGAGCCTCCGCAAGCGGGACATTTGAACTGTTGCAAGGTTTGCATGATGTGTTACTCCGAGCGCGAGGTCATCTCACGTCGCCGGCGTCGAACGCGTCACCGCATTCGGGACAGAATTTCGGAGGATTTTTCGCGTCTTCCGGCTCAAAGCCGCATTTGTCGTAGCGATAATGCCGCACGGCGTCCGGACGCGCTCTTCCGCACTCGGGGCAGAATTTGCCGCTCGAAACGGCTCCGCAGGCGCATTTCCATGCGTCGTCTGGTCGTGCCGTTCCGCATTCGGGACAGAACTTGCCGCTCAAAACGGCTCCGCAGGTGCACCTCCATGTATTCGTGTCATTCGTCGCAGGCTGTGCACTCACGCCGTTTGACTGTCCCATCGAAAAAAGATCACGTGCATTCACGCCGCCCGCGGCGTTCGCCATTCCCATACCCATGAAGCCGGTCATCGCACCCGCGTCATTCGCCGCCGCAGATTTCATAGCATCGGCTTGTGCGCCGACAAGCGTTGCCGCCGCCATCGTGGGGTCACGCATGACAGCCGTGCGCTGAGCCTGTTTTATCATCTCTGCGTCGTCTTCGGGGAGTGTGACCGAGCCGAGAGCCACGCTGACAACGCGAAGTCCGCGAGTCTCGCCCCATTTTGCCGAGAGTGCCTCGTTCATCGCGCGCTCGAGCTCGACATTATGCGTAACTATCTGGTTCGGGCGAAGCTCAAGCTCCGAGAGTCTGCCGAACGCGGGCTGGAGAGCCGCGATAAACTCCGTCTTCAGCTGTCCCTCGAGCTCGTCGCGGGTGTACTCTCTCTCCACGTTTCCGCACACGTTCGCGTAAAAGAGCATCGGGTCGGCGATCTTGTAGGAGTAAACTCCCGAGCAGCGAATCGACACGTCGATGTCGAGCCCGATCTTTCTGTCGACGACGCGGAAAGGTATCGGATTCGGTGTGCCGAACTTATTGTCGAGGAGCTCCTTTGTGTTGAAATAATAAATTCGCTGGTCGCGGCCTGTGTCACCGCCGTAGGTAAAGCGTCTTCCGACGGTCGCGAAGGTTTTAAGTATTCCCTCTCCGAGAGAGCCCGCAAAGATCGACGGCTCGCTCGAGCTGTCGTATGTAAATTCGCCGGGCTCTGCACAAAGCTCGACGACCTTGCCCTGCTCGACGATCATCATACACTGTCCGTCAGCGACGGCGATGCCCGAGCCGTTTGAGATGATATTGTCGCTTCCCTTTGTATTCGACGAGCGTCCGCCGACGCGCTTTTGTCCCTTTGTCACCATTACCTCTTTGGGCATGGACTCACAGTAAAAAAACTCCTTCCACTGATCGGCAAGCACTCCGCCGACAGCTCCGATTCCGGCCTTGATAAGTCCCATTTTCGGATTTTTCCTTTCTCGTTTATATATTCGTTCGATTTTTCGCTCTTACTTTATCTCGACGAGCCGTCCGACGACTATGAACCGCTCTTTTGAAGATTCATAAGAGTGCATACACGTCGAGAGCGTCACAAGACTGTCGTCCGCGCTTGCGGTGACATCGGATGTAAATGTGCCGACCGAGCTCAGAAGAGTTAAAAATGCTTCAAGCGCGTCGGGCTCGGGGTCGCTTTCGTATATCACAGAGTCCATATCGACGACACCGCCGACAAACAGCTCGATCTTGTAGTTTTTCTCTGGCGTGAGATAGTAGAGCACGGGATGCTCGTCGTAGTACGACTGCTTTTTATATCCGAGAAGCGAGGCGAACATAGATCCGTCGTCCATGTTGTGCCCGTAAATGACGTAGTTTTTGCACTCCTCGGGAGGTGCGCATCTGTAGTCTGCGAACACCGTACCGCTGACAAGGTAGTTCCCGTACAGATCGTGACGAAGGTATTTGTCGTTGTTCTCCGCTTGCACCACGGGATAGCTTATCTCAGTCCCCGGTGAGTATATCCAGCCGACGACATCGGGATTTATCTCGCGCAAAGCGTCGAAATCCACCTCGATCGGACAGCTCGGCGCGTCCGGCTCGACTCCGTCTTGCTTTTCGGACGGCGAGTCGGTCGGAAGTGTCACGGCGAAGCTCTCTCTGATCGTATCATAAAACCTCTGCGCGGTGTGGTAGTCGTAAAATATTCTTATTATACTAATCGCAGCAAACACAAGTGCCGCCGTAAGCACGATCCGAAGTATCCAAATAACGATTTTTCGCTTCATAGAGAGCCTCCTCGCTTTTTTAATATTATACCTCACCGACTGTAAAATTGCAATGCCCGACGCGACGTGAGATGACGAAAAAGCCCCGAATAAATGTATTTTCGCGCCTCGCGCAATTTTTTTCGATAATTCGCTTGACAAACGCCCGCAAATCTGATATAATACCCACTGTCGAGCTATGCTGCTATGGCTCAGTTGGTAGAGCACATCCTTGGTAAGGATGAGGCTG
>CAYWTG010000065.1:0-8293 GCA_964461155.1 uncultured Ruminococcus sp. | reverse complement strand
GACGGAAACGAGACGGGCTGGACGAGAAACCCGATGTACGACTCGCCGACATACGTCATTCTCGGCGGATATTCGCATCACGGTGACTTCAACGAGAACCCGCTGACGAGACTTTTCCTCGAAAGGATCAATCCCAGATTTGAAAATCCCGTGCTCGTATTCAGACGCACCGAGAACGTGCGAGCTGACATTTGGTCGCTCGTTTGCGATAAGCTTCGCGAAAACTCGTCGCTTCTCGTTTACAACGACGAGACTATGATCCCCGCGCTCGAGTTTGCGGGAGTCGAGCACAATGACGCGATAAACTACACGATACACGGCTGCAACTGGCCGGATCTTCAGGGACTCAATACATACTGCACAGTCGGCGGACCGCTTGCCTCGTTTATAATGAAGAGCATTTTCGGCGAGGACGGCAGACCCACGGCGAAGTTTGAGTCGATAGACGACATTTACAAAAAGATCGCCGACGATTACCGCGAGTACGCAAGAAGCGAGCACGAAAAGTGGCGCAGGCCGAGCGAGGGCACACGTGCCTCCGATGATATAAAGTGTGCGGACGCTTTCAAGGCGGGCTGTATCGAGAACGCCACGAGCGGAATTTGGGGCACGAAGTATCACTTTATCCTCCACAAGATTCGCCACATCGGAAGCGGTGCCGACGTTATGGCGGCACTTGACGACGTGCTCTTCGGAGAAGATCCCGTGCCGATCGACACGCTTGCCGACGCGCTTGCCGCAGACTTCGAGGGATATCCCGAAGTTCTCATCCGTTGCCAAAACGCGCCTAAGTACGGCCACGACGACGAGTTTGCGGACGCGCACGCCGTTCGCCTTGTCAACACGCTGTGTGATATCGTGCGCGAGGAGTCGATCGATCCCGAGACGGGCAAGTTTACGGTCAACGCACCGTGCGTCGCGATCACTGATATGTTCTACGTCGATGAGGGAGAAGAGCTCGGTGCAACTCCGGACGGACGTCGCGCGAAAGCACCGTTCTCCGAAAACCTTTCCCCATCACGCGGACAGTACCGCTCCGTCACGGCGATGATGAACTCCGTAACGAAGCTCCCGTTTGACAAGATATGCTCGGGCGCACTCAATGTACGCCTCCCGCGTTCGCTCGTCGAGGGAGACGAGGGACTCGAGAGACTTTGCACGCTCCTTTCCGTCTACTTCAAGAAAGGCGGAATGCAGGCTCAGCTCAGTATAACCGATATAAACGAGCTTTTGGCGGCGCAGAAGAAGCCCGAGGATTATAAGGATCTCATGGTGAGGATCACAGGCTACAGCGCGGTGTTCATCGATATGTCGCGCTCGGCGCAGAATGAGGTCATCGCACGTGAAAGATAAAGCGTATTGGATATGGAATTTCGGCGACTTCGAGCTTTATCATGCGATGAAGGTTCACACTCGCCGTGAAGAATATTCCCTGTGGGCACCGCCGATCTTCAAGGTCAGCCGCCCGTCGTTCAGCGCGATCTTCAAAAAGAGCTTCAAGAGCGAAAAGCACGGCAGTATGACCGCGTATATGTGCGGCGTCGGCCGAGTAAACCTTGACGGTACTTATTTCGGAGATGAAACGGAGATACGTTTTGCACCGGGCGAGCACACGCTCGAGGTCACGGTAATGAACGAGTCGGCCTTTCCCGCGCTTCTCATCACGGGAGATGTTTGCACGGACTCCACATGGGAGAGCTGTCCCCTGAACTGGATATTCGCGCCTGTCGGATATGAAAAGTCATTCACGTCCCCCGACGCGCCTCCCGTCGTGTTCCCGTTTGAATACGAAGAAAAGTACCCGATGTCGAAAAAAGAGCTGTCGCACGGCACGCTCTACGACTTCGGAGATGAGCTCTTCGCCGCTCTCGAGATAGCGGGTGCAACGCCGTCTCAAATGATCGTCAGCTATGGCGAAAGTGCCGAGGAGGCGTGTGAGACACACGAGGCCGTGATCCGCGAGACTGTCGGCGGCAGTTGCGAATATAAACTCAACACCCGCGCGTTCAGGTATGTGTATATCGAGGGCGAGACGGACGAGATATCGCTTGTCGCGCATCACGAATATCTCCCGCTTGAGCGCAGGGGCAGCTTTTCGTGCTCGAATGAGCTATATAACAAGATCTACGAGGCGGCGGAGAAGACCTTTCACCTGAACTGCCGCGAGGCATTCCTCGACGGAATAAAGCGCGACCGCTGGATATGGTCGGGCGATGCGTATCAGAGCTCGCGCATCAACGAGTATCTTTACGCCGACGACGCGATCGTGCGCCGTACGGCCACGGCTCTTGTCGGAGCACCTCCGTTTGACTCGCATATAAACAAGATCGTCGACTACAGTCTTTACTTCATAATAGGCCTCTACGAGTACTATATGGGGTACGGAGACGCAGAGTTCGTGCGACGGATGTACGGTCGCTGTGTCGAGATCATACGCTTCTGCGAGGGCAGACTGAACGACGACGGGTTCCTCATCGGCGTCGGGCATGACTGGGTGTTCATCGACTGGGCGGATATGGACAAAGACGGTGCGCTTTGCGCCGAGCAGATGCTTTTTTCCGAGTCTTACCGCGTGATGGCGAAAATGGCACTCGTGACGGGCGGCGAGGAGGAGTCGGAGTTTTCGGAAAAGCACCGAGATCTTGCCGAGCGAATCGACAGATATTTCTGGCGCGAGGAGCTCGGAGCGTATATCGACACGTATGAATCGGGTCGCGAAAACGTGACGCGACACGCGAACATATTTGCCGTGATGTACGGTCACGCGTCGCCGTCGCGGATGGCGATCATAGAGAAAAATGTGTTCGATAACGATGCGATACCGAAGATCACCACGCCGTATTTCAAGGGATATGAGCTTGACGCGTTCGGCAAGCTCGGCAGGCTTGACAAGATCGAGCATGAGCTTGACACGTACTGGGGCGGCATGATATCGCTCGGCGCGACGACAGTGTGGGAAGAGTTCGACCCGACGCAAAGCGGCATCGAGCACTATTCGATGTACGGCGGCAAGTATCAAAAATCGCTCTGCCACGCTTGGGGCGCGGGACCGATCTACCTCTTCGGAAGATATTATCTCGGAGTGTATCCGACATCCCCCGGATATGAGACTTTCGCCGTGGAGCCGAATCTCTCCACGCTCGACGAATTCTCGGGCAGCGTGTACGCAAACGGCGCGAACGTGAAGATCCGCTGTGACCGCGAGTATCTCACCGTGTCAGCCGAAAAAAGCGGCGGCGTGCTGATTTTCGGCAACCGCAGGCAGGAGATCAAGCCGAATACCGAAATAAAGATAAAGCTGTAAAAAGTGCGGGACTTCCTGACGGATGTCCCGCACTTTTCAGTGTTCCGACTGTCGTCTTTTCATCCGCTCCCAACATACAAAGCCGTAAACGTCCCATATCAGAAATACCGTAAAGCAGATCGTGACGCTGATGTAGCTTTTGTCGGTCAGCGAGGCCATGATCCACAAAACTATCAAAACGATGTCGTTTGCGGCATATCCGAGCGCGTAGACAGGGCTTCTGCGGGCGGTCAGATATACCGCGAGAAAGCTCGTGACGACGGAGATCGTGCTCGGGATTATGTTGGCGGTGCCGAGAGCTTTGAGGATAAAATAGAAAATCACAGTGACTGCGGCACAGAGAAATATCGCAAAGATCGACTCGCGGCGCGACACCGTGCCGACGGCCACTTCGGAGCGGCGACCCTTGTACGGATTTTTAAGCCATGCGATAAGCGAAAACAGTGCCATTGGAGCCGTCATCGCAAGGTACGTCAGCATCTCGCCGTAATACGAAAAGCCGTATGAGATAATGCCGTACATGACGCTGAATATTACCATGAGCAGCTGCCCGATGGGATTGCCTTTTGCGGTGAAAACGAGGGACGTCACGCCGACGAGCGAGGCCGCAAGCGTGAGCGGACTGCTTGCGCCGAACGCGAGATATGAGGCGATGATGAGCGTGAGCGAGGTGAAATAAAGTACGGCTTCGCCGAGCGTGAAGTATTTGAGCTTTTTCATAAGACCTCCGACTGCGAGCGGGGAGAACACAAAAAGCATCCGCTCGCGTATCTTCTCAGACCTAATGATACGCGGCAGATGCTTTTAAAGCATTTTTCTACCCGGTGGCAGAATATTATTTGATTTTTATCCGTGCGGATATTTTATCATATTTCGCCCGTGTTTGCAAGCCCTTTTTAAAAGAAAACTCAGTTTTCGATGAGAACTGCGCGGCAAGGCGCGCCGTCTGCTCCCGCAAGGCACAGAGGAGCACATGAGAGCGTGTAAACGCCGCTCGGAACGCCCGACAGGCGAATACCTTCAAGGAGGACACAGCCTGCACCGAGGAGTATCATGTGCACCTCACGCGGCGAGTCGGCGTCACCCACGGTCTGAGCTTCATTGCCGACAAGGCGAACTCCGTATTCGGCAAACACACGCGCAGCCTCGGCCGTGACGGTTATGTCTCCGCCGATGAGTATTCTGCGCGAGCTCTCTTTGTCGACAGATTCAGCATCCGCCAGAATACGCCGAGCGTCGCTCTCGTGAATGTCGCCGTCAAGGTGCACGACGTACGCGCGTCCGACGACACTTTCGAGGGGAAGCTCGTCGACGGCTTTCCCGTCATTTATAAAATGGCGCGGGGCGTCGATGTGAGTTCCGTTGTGTGCGCACATCGAAAACTCAGTGAGATTACACATATCTCCGCGCTCGATCGACAGCACGGTGTTCTTTTTCGGGGCAGGGTCGCCCGAGAAGACCTCACATGAGAAGATCTCCTGAGAAATGTCGTAAAGCTTCATCAGTCGATGTCCTCCGAAGTGCTTGAGTTTTCGCCGGGGGCGGCATTGTCACCGCCGAGCGGGGCATTGTTTTCGCTATCACCGATCACGCCGTCATTTATGCTGTCACTTGCGCCGCTATCCGAGTCGGCGTTACCGTCGGCGGAATCATCACCGCTCGCCTCGTCGTCATCGGCAAATTTAAAGGTGATCTTGTATTCATCCTCACACGAGATATCCCTGCGCGTGAAGACGAGCACGCAGTCGAGGGTGACTTCGTCGCGTGACTCACCGAGTGCGAGAATGACCGATGCGGCATCCTTAAAGGCGACGCGGGTGAATGAACTCGCGTCGATGCTCGCGGAGAGAACGCCGTTCAGCGAGTCTTCGCTCATGGCTTCGTCCGTCGGTAGGACGAGCTCGAGATTTGTGAGAACAGGTGCAAAATCCTTGAAAAACGCCTCGGCAGCGTCATAATATCTCACGGCGATGGCGGCGCACTCGGCGCGGGAGGCGTATTTTGTGGGGTTAAATCGCCCGTTTTCGTCGCCGTTGATAATTCCGGAAAGTCTCAGCCGTTCGAGCTGAGGACGAGCCCATTTTCCGACGGATGAAGCATCCGCGAACGCGTCGATGAGCGAGTTGTCATCATCGGTGACAAAGCACTGCAGATCCATAAATCTCACGATCATCACCGCGAGCTCCTGGCGACTGAGCGGTGCGTTCGGGCGGAACGATCCGTCGGTGTAGCCGGTGACGATCCCGTTTTTTACCGCCCATCCGATATACGGCGCGCACCAGTCGACAGCGGAAACGTCGGTGAATACGTCGGTCTCAACGGCCATTTCGTCGAGAGAGGCGTGTTCGATATTCGTGAGCATCGTCACAAATTCCGCGCGTGTCATGACGGTCTTCGGCGAGAAAATTCTCGGAGAGCGGCCGAACATTATTCCGAGCTCCGACACGCGTGCGATGTCGTCGTGATACCAGCTGTCCGATTCGACATCCTCGAAGGGAAGAGCGTCGACTGCCGAAACGGATGCGGCAAGGCAGAGTCCCGAGAGGATGGCGAGAACCAATGAAATGATTTTTTTCATTTTAACTCCTAAAAAAACAGACCGTATCGTAAAGGTACGGTCTGTTTTGCCGATTTAATTACTTCGATTTCAGGAACATATCGAGCTGCATATAGAGAGTATCTACAACAGTTTCGGTAGCTTCCTTACTGATGAGTCCGCTGACCGTCGTATTCTGGATGAGTTCTTTCTGCATCGCAGTGACGGACGAGTTGAAGCTGTCGCCGTCAAGTGCGTTGAGCTTCTGGAGGTAAGTGTTTGTCAGAGTTTTGAGAGTTGCGAAGTTCTTCTCGTTATCGGAAGAAACATACTCAAATCTGAAGTAGGGGTTGAGCACGCAGTCAATGTTCTGCTGCATGGAGTGCTCCCAGTACGACTTTGCAACGCCCTCTGCGGGGTATGTAAGATATACGTTACCGGTATCTACGTTGTTCATCTTGTAGTCATTCGAGATGATCTTGATGGTGTCCTCACCGTCGGCTGTCTTGTCGGCTTTCCAGTGAGTACCCTCAACGCCGTACTGAAGAATGGTCTTCATCGACTCGTCGGTGTTGAGGTATGTGATGATCTCCATAGCACGGGATACGTCCTTGGAGTATGTGCTTACGCAGAATACGGACTCGAATACATCTTTCTCGGTCGCAACCGGTACGCCGTGAATGTATACGTAGTAGTCATCCTCGTACTTAGCGATATCCGTGTGGTTGCCGTTTACGACACCTACCGCGAACTCGCTGTTGTCCTCAATGTTGCCGTTGCCGACATAGCCGGACGCCTTGAGACGCTTCATCATACCGATAATCTTTGCGTACTGAGTACCGAAAAGTCTCTGGGGAAGAAGTTCCTCGGCCGTTGTGAGGTAGGGGGTGTCGGCTGTGAGCTGAGCGCAGAGAAGCGAAGGCTCGGCACCGAGGGAGAAGTTACCCTCACCGTTAAAGAATATCATATTTGCAGCTTCGCACTCGCCGAGAAGGGGAGTAACGCCGCTGAGGCTTGCGTTTCCACTGGCCTTGAGTGCGCCCATGTCACGGATGAAGTCTTCGCAGTCGGTGAGAGTGGTGAGCTCATCTGCGCTGTAGCTCCACTCGTCTACGAGACGCTTATTGACAAGGAGGAACTGATACTCGCCGAGCTGGTGGTTGTTCGGAATACCGTAAAGTCCGTCGATGTCGGCCATATCGAGAAAGTGGGGGTAGATGTAAGAAGAAAGCTTCTTACCGATGTCGGACATCTCGGAGTCGAGAGCCTGAACGAGACCCTCTTCGATATAGTTGAGGTACTCATCATAACCCTTAATAAGGAAGATATCGAGCTGGTCGTCCTCGACTGCGGGGTAGATCGTGATGCTCTGGCCGTATTCGTCGACTGTGGTCTCGGCTTCAAAGGTTGTCTCGCCGTCATCATCGACTTCTTCGATCTCGACAGTGTCGGTCGCAACGATTCCCGAGTGGATGTTGTCGACTCTTTCCTGCTCGGCGTCGGCTTTCGCCTTCTCCTGAGCTTTCTTTACATCGTCGATGCTGAGGAGCTTGTCCTCGATCGCCTTTGCGTAATCGTCGGCGGAGATCGCATGGAGCTCGATCGCCGTGTCATACTTTGCGGTAGTCAGCTTGTTAAGCTCGGCTTCGACGAGCTTTATAGCTTCGTCGGTAGTGTTCTCATCGGTGGGAAGCCACAGAGAGAGCGTCATGGGATAACGAACGACCTCGGTATCGGCTACAGCCTCTTCACCGTCGGTTGCCGTCTCACCGCAACCGGTAAGCATCGGCACAAGGAACATGGTCAAACACATGACTATGCACAAAAATTTCTTCATTATCGGGAATCCTCCTAAGAATAGATGTACCTCGGTACATTTGCATATTATTCCGAAAATATTATACACCGACAAGGTACATTTGTCAAGACGTTTTGCGCTTTTGGGCGCGTTTGCGGAGCCGTTTGCACGGATTGTGCTGTTCTGCGAGGCAAGCGACTGTCATTTTGCACAAATCGCAAATCTCATTTTTATGCACAATGCCGAAGTGCGGCGTTTTGTCAATTAAGGTAATCCTTGAGCTTTTTTGAGCGTCCGGGGTGACGCATTTTTCTCAGAGCTTTTGCCTCGATCTGTCGGATGCGCTCGCGGGTGATATTGAACTCGCGTCCGACCTCTTCGAGCGTTCTCGGACGGCCGTCGTCAAGTCCGAAACGGAGCTTTAAAACGAGCTCCTCACGCGGTGTGAGCGTCGAGAGCACGCCCGCAAGCTGCTCACGCAGAAGCTGAAAGGTCGCGGCTTCCGCCGGGGCGGCGGTTTCGTTGTCGGGGATGAAGTCACCGAGGTGGCTGTCGTCCTCCTCACCGATCGGCGTCTCGAGCGAGACGGGATCCTGCGCGGCTTTTAATATCTCGCGGACCTTTTCGGGCGTCATGCCGATGCGCGAGGCGATCT
>CAYWTG010000064.1:0-8317 GCA_964461155.1 uncultured Ruminococcus sp. | reverse complement strand
CTCTCGCTCGAACGTGATATGTATATTTTCCTCGCGACACAAAAAGATATCTCCGTAGAGTCTCCGACTCCCGACGATCTTTACAAAACCGGCTGTGTCGCTAAAATCAAGCACTCCCTCAAAACCGCAGAGGACACCGTCCGTGTTATCGCAGAGGGCGTTTGCCGAGGATGCGCTGCAACATATTTTGATAACGGTAGCTGCTTTTCAGCCGAGGTCATCTCGAAAAAGGTCGTAAGCGACCCGACGTATTCCGACCTCAAAACTGAAGCACTCATGAGAGAGGCAGTGTCCGCTCTCGAAAATATGCTCTCGTTCGTCCCTCAGCCGTCAAGCGACCTTCTCATCGGCGCAAAAGCGATACATTCCCCCGGTACTCTCGCAGACTTCATCGCCGCAAGTGCATTTGTGCGCTATCAGGACAAACAGCAGGTTCTCGAGTGCGCTGACCCGCACCGCCGCCTTGAGCTTATTTGCGTGCTCATCGAAGATGAATTAAAGCTTATCCGCACCGAAAGCACCATCCACAAAAAGGTCAAAGAACAGATCGACGAGAATCAGCGCGAGTATTATCTCCGCGAACAGCTCAAGGTCATACAAGACGAGCTCGGTATGGAAGCCGATGAAGAATGCACCGAGCTTTCCGAGAGAATAAGTGCCGCAAAGCTTCCCGAGAAGGTTGAGAAAAAGCTTCGCAAAGAGCTTGCGCGCCTCTCGAGAACACAGTTCGGCTCTCCCGAGGCCACAGTCTCGAGGGGATATATCGAAACCTGTCTCGACATTCCATGGAACAAACGCTCCGAGGACACCGTCGATATAGCATACGCCAAAGAAGTTTTGGATCGCGACCATGACGGGCTTGAGAAGGTCAAGGAGAGAATCCTCGAATATCTCGCGGTAAAACAGATGAATCCCGAGCTCGGCGGTCAGACGATCTGCTTCGTCGGCCCCCCCGGAGTCGGAAAGACATCCCTCGGCCGCTCGATCGCAAGCGCGATGAATCGCGAGTACGCACGTGTTTCTCTCGGCGGCGTTCGAGACGAGTCCGACATCCGCGGACATCGCAAGACATACATCGGCTCGATGCCCGGCCGCATAATAACCGCGCTTACCGAAGCCGGCACCATAAATCCCGTCATCCAGCTCGACGAGATTGACAAGCTCTGCCGCGACGCACACGGCGATCCCGCCTCGGCACTTCTTGAGGTGCTCGACCCCGAGCAGAACTGCGAGTTCCGCGACCACTTTGTCGAGCTTCCCGTCGACCTGTCGCAGTGCATCTTCCTCGCAAGCGCAAATACGCTCGACAGCGTTCCCACACCTCTGCTTGACAGAATGGAAATAATCGAGCTCCATACATACACCCCGTCCGAAAAAGCCGCTATAGCGAAAAATCATCTTCTGCCGAAGCAGCTCAAACGTCACGGTCTCTCGAAACGCGCCCTCAAAATTTCCGACGATGTACTCGCGGAGCTCATCTCCGGCTACACACGCGAATCCGGCGTCAGAAATCTCGAGCGCGAAATAGCCGCCATCTGCCGCAAGAGCGTAAAGTTCATGCTCGACAACGACAGGCAGAGCGTAACTGTCACGCGCGAGCGGCTCCGCTCGTTCCTCGGAGCTCGCAAGTTTAACGATGATGAGATGTACTCGGAAAACCCGATCGGTGTCGTCAACGGTCTCGCTTATACCGAAGTCGGCGGAGATCTTCTCAAAATCGAAGTCTCCGTGATGGAGGGAACAGGTAAGCTCGAGCTGACGGGCACTCTCGGCGACGTCATGAAAGAATCCGCGCGCATCGCATACAGCTACGTTCGCGCAAATGCAAATTCTCTCGGCGTTCCCTCAGACTTTTATAAAAAATGCGACATTCACATCCACGTTCCCGAGGGAGCGGTCCCGAAAGACGGCCCGTCCGCGGGTGTTACTCTCACGACCGCACTTGCAAGTGCGCTTTCCGGCACTCCCGTAAGATGCGACACCGCAATGACAGGCGAGGTCACCCTGACGGGCAGAGTTCTCCCCATCGGCGGACTCAGGGAAAAAACCACGGCCTCATATACTCAGGGAATAAAGCAGATCATAATCCCCGAACAAAACCTGCCCGACCTTGACAACATCGATCCCATCGTCCGCGCGGGACTCAAATTTGTTCCGTGCAAGCGTCTGTCCGAGGTTCTCGACACCGCTCTTGTCAAAAATCACTCCGACAGGTGCGACGCCTCGGATGTGTCGCGCACTTCCATCCCACATCAGGGACAGGGAAGTTGGGTTCGCGCCGAATCCGACAAGTAAATTCACATTCAAAAGGTGATAAAATGAAGCTCAATCTGAATCGAACCGAACTTAAAATATCTGCGGGTCTTCCGTCGCAGTTTCCGTCCGAGAAAAAGCCGCAGATAGCTTTCGCCGGCAGAAGTAACGTCGGAAAAAGCTCTCTTATAAATTCGCTTCTCGGAAGAAAATCGCTCGCACGCGTCAGCGGCTCTCCCGGAAAAACGATAACCGTAAACTTCTACAGCGTAGACCGTGCGCTTTACCTTGTAGATATGCCGGGCTACGGTTACGCCAAAAGAACTTTTGAGGACAAGAAACGCTGGTCCGCGCTGACCGACGGCTATTTCACCAACAATCCGAACATCGACCTTTTAAAGCTCACGGTCTGCCTTGTCGACAGCAGGATCGGGCCGACAAAGGACGACCTTGCGATGCTCGAATATCTCATCGCTGCCGAACAGCCTTTCATCGTCGTGGCGACAAAGGCTGATAAGCTGAACGCCACACAGCGTCGCGAGATCACCGAAAGTCTTTCTCAAAACGAGCTCGTCGCAAACGCCGACGCGATAATTCTTTACTCGTCGGTAAGTGGTGCTGGTCGAGAGGATCTCTGGCGCGAAATAATGTCTCACAGCTCTCTTAACTGACTGCATGATTTACGCGAAAGGACGTAATACTTAAACTATGATACTTCATGATATTTTCGATGTTTCGTCTGAAGGACATCTGACGATCGACGGCGTTGACGCCGTAAGCATCGCCGAAAAGTACGGAACACCCGCTATCGTCATTTCCGAAAACGTGATCCGCAAAATGTGCCGTATGTATCGCCGCGCATTTGAGGAAAACTTCGGAAAGGGAAGTTCCCCCGTTTACGCGGGCAAGGCTCTGTGCTTTAAAAAGCTTTATTCTGTCATGGCGGAAGAGGGTATGCTCGCAGACTGCGTTTCCTCCGGTGAGCTTGCTACGGCCATCGCCGCAGGCTTTCCCGCCAAGGATATCTTCTTCCACGGCAATAACAAAACCGATGCCGATCTCGAGTACGCTCTCAAAAGCGGCGTCGGACACATCGTCGTTGACGGTATCGACGAGCTTTTCGCTCTCGACCGCATCGCCGAGGAGCTCAAGCTCAAGCCGAACATAATGCTCCGCATAGCTCCCGGTATCGATCCTCACACTCACAAGAAGATCGTAACCGGAAATGTCGATTCAAAATTCGGAAGTGCCATCGTCACGGGCGACGCCGAACGAATAGTTCGCCTTGCGGCAACGCTTGAACACGTCGAGCTGTGCGGCCTGCACTGCCACGTCGGCTCACAGCTTTTCGATATCGATACATTCCGCGATGCCGCAGACATCATGCTCCGATTTGTTCACGATATGCGCACGCGTTGTAGCGTCGCCCTCCCGCTACTCAATCTCGGCGGCGGCTTCGGCGTTCGCTATACCGAAGACGATCCGACGATCGACTACGAAGAGAACGTTCGCGCTCTCGCAAACGAAGTAAAGCGTATGTGCTCCGAGCTCGGTGTCGAGATGCCTACGATCTTCATGGAGCCCGGCAGATCGATCGTTGCCGCCGCCGGCGCAACGCTCTACTCCTGCGGTTCGGTAAAAGAGATCGAGGGATTCCGCAACTATGTATCCGTTGACGGAGGCATGACCGACAACCCGAGATACACACTCTATCAGTCAAAATACACTGTGGTAAACGCAAGCCACGCGTCATCTGCAGCAGATTACGAGTGCACTCTCGCGGGCAGATGCTGTGAGAGCGGTGACCTTCTTGCCGAGGGGATCAAGATCGCACGTCCTGAGCGCGGAGATGTAATCGCCGTACTCGTAACGGGAGCGTACAACTACTCCATGGCGTCGAACTACAACCGCATTCCCCGTCCGCCGATCGTAATGGTAAGAGACGGAGAAACATACGTCGCCGTAAAACGCGAAACATTCGAGCATATGCTCTCGCTCGACGAATAAAAGGACAGGGAGGTGTCGATTTGAGTATTTTCGGTGTAGGACTTCCCGAGCTGATGCTCCGCATCCCCGCGCTTCTTGTCGCACTGACGTTTCACGAGGTCGCACACGGCTATGCCGCAATGTACCTCGGCGACCCCACGGCGCGAAACCTCGGAAGACTTTCGTTAAATCCGCTTCATCACATCGATCCGATAGGCGCGCTCGGAATGCTTTTGTTCGGAGTTGGTTGGGCAAAGCCCGTGCCGATAAACACGCGCTATTTTAAAAAGCCGAAGCGCGATATGGCAATCTGCGCCGCCGCAGGTCCCATCGCGAATTTCGTCATGGCATTTATCGGTGTTGTGCTTTTCTATTTTTCCGCATATCTCACAGGCTTTCGCGGCGAGACTATAGGCCTCGTTCTTAAATTTAATGTTGTCGAAAGCTTTATTCCGAGCATGACCACTTTTGTCGATAAAATGGAACTCGTTTGGCTGACGTTTTTGCAGGTGTTCATACTTTTGAACATTTCACTCGGCGTGTTCAACCTCATCCCCGTGCCGCCGCTTGACGGCTCGAGAATTTTCTTGCAGTTTCTTCCCGCAAAGTATTATTTTCAAATAATGAAATACGAGCAGTACATCATGCTTGCGCTCTTTGTTCTGCTTGCACTTAATATCGTGACACTGCCGCTCAATCGAATCATTTTGGCGATTTTGCAGGCGTTTGAATGGGTAGTCGAGCTCATTCCTATCTTCCGGTGACGAAATGGAGCATATCAGCTACAAACTCGATCAGTTTGAGGGGCCTCTCGACCTTCTCCTGACGCTCATAACAAAAAACAAGATCGACATAAACGACATTCCGATAGCGGAGCTTTGCTCTCAGTATATGGAATACATCAACGCCGAGGAAAATCGCGATATCGAGATCGCCTCTGAATTTCTCCTTATGGCAAGCGAGCTTATGCTCATAAAGAGCCGTATGCTTCTGCCGAAAACCGAGAATGAGGAAGACCCACGAGCTTCTCTTGCGGAAGCGGTGCTCGAATATCAGCGCGCAAAGCTTGCCGCGGCGCGCATGAATCTCCTGTATGCAACGTACGGCCTCAGAATGGTAAAAGAACAGGACGAGATCGCCGTCGACAAGTCATATGTCGCCGACCACGCACCCGAACTTTTGACGCGTGCTTTGATACGCGCCATGTCCGAGGTTCGTATAAGCGACGACAGCGCGAAAAAGAATTTTGAGCCGCTCGTGAGTGCACCGCAGGTGTCTGTATTATCTGTGGCATCAAAGCTTGTCGGGCACATCCGCTCACAGGGCAGTATATATCTCGACACTTTCTTCTCATCGTGCAAAAGCCGCTCCGAGCTTATCGCGAAGTTCATGGCCGTGCTCGAAATGCTCCGCTCGGGCTTTCTCGGGATTTCAGATGAAGACCTCGAGGGCACTGACGGGGTTGTCCGTGCGGACGGACATATAAGCCTCACGCTGTCCGATACTTTCGACGAAAGCCGACTTAAATCGATATTTGAAGAAAGTGACGCCGGCGAAAACACGGAAACTTCATTACCCGAAAACAGTAACCGAAACTGACGAAAGGAGAAAAAATGGAGTCAAACGAAAACATCTCACATGAAAGCATCGAAGATAAGGAAATATCCGTAACCGACGACGGCGAGGATCTTTCACTCGATATCCCGAAATGCGAGCGGATCATAGAGTCCGTCCTCTTTGCGGCAGGTCACCCCGTGGAATATTCAAAGCTCGCCGATGCGATGAACATTCCTCTTGCTCTCTGCAAGCGCACGGTGAGCGACTATGCCGAAAAGTATAACAACTGCACGGAGCTTTCTCGCGGAATTATGATGGTGCTCTTTCCCGACGCCTGTCAGATATGCACGCGCGAGGAGTACGGAACATACATCAGAAGCGCACTCGGAATACGCCGCGGCGGACATCTCTCGAACTCATCTCTCGAGGTGCTCGCTGTCGTCGCGTACAATCAGCCCGTAACACGCGCCTATATCGACACCGTCAGAGGAGTTGATTCAAGCTATGCGCTCTCATCGATGGTGGATAAAAAGCTCGTCGAGCCCTGCGGCAGACTCGATGTCCCCGGCCGCCCGATGCTATACAGAACCACCGACAATTTCCTGCGCGTTTTCGGTCTGAATTCACTCTCCGAGCTTCCCGCAGTAACTACCGAAGACGGCGAAACAAGAAAAGCCTCCGAGGGTGAACAGCTGACAATGCCCGAAGTCAACTGCGACGGAGAGAAACTGTCATGAAAATCGCACTTATAATTATCGTCTCTCTCGCAATTCTCGTCGCACTTATATTATTCAGCCACCTAAAGCTTCGCGTCACGTCAAACGGCAAGCTCAAGCTCAAAGTCGGCGTCGGCCCTTTTGGGGTACGGATCATCCCCAAAAAAGAAAAGAAAAAAAAGCTCTCCGGGCTCTCGCAGAAGAAATATCTGTCTCTTATGGATGAGTGTCGCAAAGAAGCGGAAATTTCCGAAAAAAAATCGGAAAAGCCAAACCTGCCCGACGGCTTTGAAAATGTCGGCGAAACGATCGCTTTCGCACGTCGAGTGCTCTCGGGTGTCATACGCTGTACAAAGCGCAGTGAATGCTATCTTCGCACCTGCCGAGTAAAGATAGGCGGTGATAACGCAGCGCACATAGCCTTAGCAAGTGCAGCCGTGAATAAGCTTTTGCACACATTTGTAAGATTTGCGTTTTCGGAAACAAACTTCGGATATAACGAAGACGCTTTCGGCGCGGAATGCGACTACACCTCCGGCAAGACGACGGTGGATTTCGATATGTCTGTCAAACTGCGCGTCATCGATGCACTTCGCGAGATCGTAAAAACTTTTCCTCTCGTACAACTCGTGTCACGAGACTCTCTTTCAAATAAGAGAAGTCAAAACAAATAAAGAAAGGCGGAACACAAAATGGCAGAAAACAACCAGAGCGAAATTATCAGAGCTTCACTTGACAGCATCAAAACGATGCTCGATGCAAACACCGTTCTCGGAGAAGCCTACACAACGCCGAGCGGCGTCACTATCATCCCCGTCTCGAAAGTCAGCGTCGGACACGCCTCGGGCGGAATCGACTATCTCAAAAAAGACACGCCCGTACAAAACGGAAAGCCCGTTTTCAACAACTACGGCGGCGGAGGCGGAACGGGCGTCACGGTGTCTCCCGTCTGCTTTATCGTGATCGACGCTGAGGGACACGCGGAAGTTTTAAACGTAAATGCGCCCGCGACGACCGAGGACACTGCTTCCCGCGTCATATCTTTCATCGAACGCTCTCCCGAGCTCATCGAAAAGCTCAAGGCAGCTTTTTCAAAAAAATAAAATACGTTCCCGCCGAGCCTTATAATTGCGAAGTGTTTCGCGTATGCGCGCATCCTCACAACAGATACTATAGCTGTATTTGATTTGTGAGGTGCGATATGTTCAGAAAAAAACACGATTTAATAAAAAAAGCCGCGACGATTTTGCTCGCAGTGCAATTTCTTGTCTGCGCTGCCGTCCGTGTCTCGGCAGCAAACGAAGACGGCCTCTCTCTTTCCGCAGAAAGCGCGATTTTGATCGAAGCCGACAGCGGATGCGTGATCTTCGAGAGTAACGCCGAGAAAAGGCTGCCGATGGCGAGCACTACGAAAATCATGACGGCTCTCATCGCCATTGAAAGCGGAGGACTCGATCGAACGGTGAAAATCCCCGAGGAGGCTGTCGGGATCGAGGGCTCGTCGATCTATTTGAAAGTCGGCGAAGAGCTCACAATGTCGGATCTTCTTTACGGGCTCTTGCTTGAAAGTGCGAATGACGCCGCTGCGGCAATAGCGATCGAGGTCGCGGGAAGCTTTGAAAACTTCTCCGAGCTCATGAACCGCCGCGCCGAGTCTCTCGGACTCGGTGACACGCATTTTACAAATCCGCACGGGCTCGACGACGAGAATCACTACACAAGTGCCACAGATCTTGCCGCACTTACACGTGAGGCAATGCAAAACGAAGATTTTCGACGCATTGTCTCAACACACAGTAAAGATA
>CAYWTG010000063.1:0-8349 GCA_964461155.1 uncultured Ruminococcus sp. | reverse complement strand
ATCTCAGAATTGTGAGTCAAAAGGTAGTCCACGTTCGCCTGAGACATACACCCAATGCGATCCGAAACTTCATATAGTTTTTTCTCTTTATTACGAAAAAGCTTATAAAGCAATCCTTTAATACCGCTTTTCGACATAATTCCGAGATCAACTGCATTCTGAGGAAAAATATCCTTGAGCATCAGATATGTTTTCGCACCATCGTGTTTTTTTATGTAATTCACCGCACTCACCAACGTAATCGGTGGAGTTGAATAAAGCACAAAATCAAACTTCACATCGGCATAATATTTTCTTATCGCCAATATAAATTGAAGCTCAATCAGTACAGTCGAAATGCTTTTTTCAATAAGATTGGTTTTTTGTGTATTTCCGATTTTAAGTTTTAGAAGATGTCCGTTTTCTTCAAAATGCGTATTAATTCCGGTACGCCGTTCAGTCGGTGAAATACAGTAAACATCATGACCGTTTTTTTTAAATTCACGCAAGAGATCTGTATAAATATTTCGATCATCAAAAGTATTAAAGTCTAACAATGAAAGAAACAATAATCTCATCTGACCATACCTCAAAAAAAAACGCTAAAACTTCGCCATCTTAGCCGGAACTCCTATATATGTTCCTGCTACCTCAATATTATTGACTACCACTGCCCCAGCACCTACGACGCACTCGGAACATATTGTTATATTATTTTTTACTGTGGCACCTATGCCAATATGCGTAAGATTTTCCACCCTAACCGTTCCGCCCAAAGCCACGCGTGGAGATATATGCACGTAATCTCCGATAGAGTTATCGTGTTCAACAACAGCTCCGGTATTTATAATACTGTGTAATCCTATTTCTGAGCCGCTATTAACAACCGCCTGCGCCATAATAACCGTTCCCTTTCCAATGAAAACATTGGAAGCAATTTGCGCGGACGGATGAACAAGAGTAACAGGGCTTAGTTCATATTTTGCCGCTATTCGCTTCCTGATCTCGTTATTACCTATCCCTATAACAAAATCAGTCTTTCCATCAATCAAAGTCTCAATACAGTCCGTTTTACCTAAAACATCAAAGCCCATTACTGTATCCGTTACATAGTCATCGACAAAATAGATGTCCGAATATCCGTTTTTCAGTGCAATATCGGCAATTACTTTTCCATGACCACCCGCGCCGATAACTATAAGCCTATTCATTTTTTATGTTCTCCGAATCGTTGCCCTTAAACTCCTCCATCGTGACAGACGTCGCAGATGTGATTCCATCGCGTTTTAATACTTTCCATACAGTTTTAAATATTACTTTCCAGTCACCGATAAAAGTGATGTTATCAACGTACTCTACATCATACTCAAATCGTTTTTCCCAACTGATCGCGTTTCTTCCGTTAATTTGTGCAAGTCCTGTTATTCCCGGACGAACCTCAAGACGCCGCGCTTGACGACTATTATAACGCTCATTGTAACTGAGCAAGAGACTTCTCGGCCCAACAAGTGAACACTCTGCACGGATAACATTGAGCAGAGAGGGCAATTCATCAAGTGATGAACTTCTTAGCATTTTCCCGAAATTATTAAGTCTATACTTGTCCGGCAACAAATTTCCGTCGGAATCCCGTTCATCCGACATTGATCTGAATTTATACATTAAAAACGGATTTCCGTTTTTTCCGGCACGTTCTTGCTTAAACAGTACGGGTCTGCCTAATTTGATACGAACGAAAGCAGCTATCATAAGCATTACCGGACTGAGTACTACGAACGCAATCAACGATATACATATGTCCTGCGGGACTTTTACGTATTTTTCATAAAATCCAATTTTTCTGTTTTCCGCCATACAAGCCTCACTCAAAGCATGAACGTATAATCTCTATAACGACATTTTGGTGTTCTTCGGTCATCTTAATATCGCTCGGCAGGCATAAGCCGCGGCTGAAGATGTCTTCGCCTACGCTTGATTGTTTCCGCTGATGTATGGTTCCCGCGCGGCCGCTTCCTTCTCGCGTTATAAATTCGTGCATACGGTACATAGGTTGTATATGCATAGGCTTCCAGATCGGTCTGACCTCCACGTTGCACATTTCAAGTTTCTCTAAGATCTCGGTCGGACAGGTTTTGCCGTTTTCTTTAATATATAAAGCTCGCGAATCATCTCTGATTTGTCTGCACATATACTCTTTGTCGATTATCATCGCAGACAACCAATAGTTCGGCTCGGTATCGTTTACGATCGGATTCATCTCTATCGGTAAATCTTTGAATCCGTCGCGATAACGTTCATATATCTTCTTTTTCTTATCGATATGCTCCTCAAGATACTGATACTGGCCTCGAATAACGCCGGCTACGACATTGCTCATGCGGTAATTGTAGCCTACCTCCTCGTGTTGGTACCACGGAGCATTTTCTCTCGCCTGAGTTGCCCACTTTCGAGCTTTGTTTGCAACCTCAATATCATTCGTCAGAAGGCAACCGCCGGATGAACCTGTAATGATCTTGTTGCCGTTATAGCTGACAGTAGCGTAATCGCCGAACGAGCCGCACTGTCGGCCACGCAAAGTTGCCCCCATCGCCTCTGCGGCATCCTCAATGAGAAGTGCGCCGTTTTTTTCGCAAATATGCTTTATAACGTCCATTCTCCCGGGAAAGCCGTAAAGCTCCGCACAAACTACCAGTTTAACATCCGGATACATTTCAAAGGCCTTTTCAAGTGCGTCCGGATCCATATTCCAGCTTTCGTATTCGGTATCTATGAAGACCGGAATACCGCCTTCGTACACCACAGGATTAAGTGTGGCTGCGAATGTCATATCCGAGCAAAACACTCGTTTCCCCTCAAGCGCACCGTGGCTTATCTGCGGTCTGCCGTACAGCTTCTCACCCGCTGCTTTCACACAAAGATGTAACGCTGCCGTGCAAGACGAAAGTCCAACGGCATAACCGACCTGAGCCTTTTCGGCAGCTATACGTTCAACTTCGTTGATATTTTCTCCTGCCGTACTCATCCAATTTGAGTCAAAAGCCTCGGTCATGTATTTAAGTTCCTCACCGTGCATTGTAGGGGAAGAAAGCCAAACTCTTTTGTCAAATCTTTTCATTATCATTTCTCTTTGCAATAAATACTTATCATTTAGACCGCACCTACATAATTATTCATGCTACGACGGAAATCACTGCAAGAATAACAAACAATATTTATGGAAATTGATCTTAGATCAAACAAAGTTTTATAACAATCACAAGGCTAAACGCGCTAATAATAACCTTAAATTATATTATACTTTAGTATTATGATTTTGTCAATAGCTGTAATTGTTTTTTAATTAACAGATTGTACATTTGTCGATAAAGCGTGAAAATACGAAAACAGCCCAACGAAACCACGCAACAGCTCTTTCGGCTCTGCTAATGATTATACTAAAGCTATAGTTACTATTTTCTTCCCCCACCCAACAAAAGAACGCGCACAAAGCCAATGCTTTGTGCGCGTTCCCTCATTCAACCGTGGCGGTTCAGTTCTTCGTATAGTTTTTTGTATATGTAGAACGGCTCGCGCCAGTTTTCGTAGTATTTTAATATAACGTCGCGCGAGGGGAGGCCGAGTTTGGAGAGGTCGTGGCTGTTTGGGATCTCGTTGCCCATCTTCACCCATTTTGATATAAAGTCGTCGACCTCTCGCTTGCTGTATTTTCCTTTTCGACTGACGAGAACTTTAATACCCTGCTCTTCGCAGAATGCCGAGAAGACGCCGTACCTTTTTGAGATCGTGGTCGGCGATATCTCAAACGTTTCGCAGAACGCTTTTTTCGACTCTATCACGCGCTCACGCCCTGCGAAATATCGCTCGACGGCGTTTGCTATCTCGTTTTTCGATATAAAATCATTTCGCACCCGCGAGGCCACTCCGACTGCCGCTTTATACTCCGCGAGAGTTCCGAAGAGCTTATGCACTATATACGACGACGGAAGTTTATTTGCCGTGCAAAGGTCTTTTTCCGATATATTTCCGCTTTGCCCGACAAATCTCTTTCCGTATTCCACGGCATTTTCCCTCGTCCACCTTATCGGGGCGTCGAGTCCGCACAGCTCTCTTTTGATATCCGTGAAGCTTTGATACTCCGGATAGTGGCGGATGACACAGCTGACGGAGGGGAGTCCGTTTCCCTTTTTCATATCCTTTTGCGAGATTTTCCCGTGCTCCGAAACGAATGCGGTGAGCGCGTTTTTGATGCTCTCGCGATCCCAGTTATACGAAATGTCCGTAATACCGAACTCCTTTTTCAGGGCATTAAGGCTTCCGTAATACTGCCTTACATAATGGATGGACGGCAGGCCGTTATTTTCTCTTGCGAAGTCTATCTTGCTTATATTTCCGTTTTCGCCGATGAACTTCGCGACGACTTTTGCGAACTCTTCCTTTGTCATCGCGCGCACGGGCTCTTTTTTTCGGCACAGCTCCGTCGCGTGCGTCTCGTCGAATTTACGCAAGGGTTCGCCGCTTAAAAACGATTTTGCCTTTTGTGCCAAGACAAAATCTTTCAGTTCTTTGTCGTTTTTCTTCAAGTTGCAGTCCGCGCACAGGAGCTGACAGTTTTCAAATGTCGAGCGTCCGCCTTTGGCAACCGGATAAATGTGATCGAAATGGCACTCGGCTATCGACGGAAGATTACATCCGCAAATATCGCAACCTATCATCCCGCAGTGCTTTTCCAAATTCGCCCTTATCACTTTAAGCTTTACAGTATCCGAAAAATCTCTGTTTCTCATAGGTTTCCACCTCGTATTTTGATTTTACCGAATACATTTTACCACGTATTGGAAGAAATTTCAAGTATTTTCGCGAAATTTCTTCCTTTTTCTTCCATAAAAAATAAGGTGCGCATCTGCTTTTCGCCCGATGCGCACCTTATTTTCGGTATTTATCTTTGCAAAGTGCTTGTCGGCACTTTACGAAGCCTTGTCGAACTGGCTGTTGTAGAGCTCGGCGTAGAAGCCGCCCTTTTCGAGCAGTTCTTCGTGATTTCCGCTTTCGATGATGTCGCCGTCCTTCATCACGAGAATGAGGTCGGAGTTTTTGATCGTGGAGAGACGGTGAGCGATGACGAACGATGTTCTGCCGTGCATCAGCTTATCCATCGCGTTTTGGATCTGGATCTCCGTGCGCGTATCTACGGATGAAGTCGCCTCGTCGAGTATGAGCATCGGCTTATCGGCGATCATGGCACGCGCTATGGTGAGCTGCTGCTTTTGTCCCTGCGAGAGGTTGACCTGATCAGAGAGCACCGTATCGTAGCCACGCGGCAGAGTGTGGATAAAGTGATCGAGTCCGACGGCGCGGCACGCCTCGCTGATCTTTTCATCCGAGACATTCGGCGTTGAGTAAACGAGATTTTCTCTGACAGTTCCCTCAAAGAGCCATGTGTCCTGAAGCACCATGCAGAACTGATCGTGCACGTTTTCGCGTGTTACATCCTTGGTGGAGACGCCGTCAATGCGTATCTCGCCTCCCTGTATCTCATGAAAACGCATGAGTAAGTTTACCATCGTGGTCTTTCCGGCACCTGTGGGGCCGACTATCGCGATCTTCTGACCGGGCTTTGCCACGGCGGAAAAATCGTTTATGACCGTCTTATCGGAATCCTCGTAGCCGAACTTAACATGGCTGAACTCGACTGCGCCCTTTACGTTTTCAAGGCGCGCGCTCTTTGAGCTCTCGTCTTCCATTTCCTCGGCCTCGAGGAATTCAAACACACGCTCGCCCGCAGCTGCGGCGGACTGCAAGGACTGCATAGACTGCGATATCTGCGAAAGGGGCTGCGTGAAGTAGCGGACGTAGAGCATGAACGCGACGATAACTTCAATACCGATATTACCGTTCAGCGCGAGGGTACCTCCGACGATGCAAACGGCAACATAGGCAAAGTTTCCGATGAAATTCATGAGCGGCATCATAAGTCCCGACAGGCAGTGGGCTCTGAATCCGCTTTGACGGAGATTGGAGTTAAGTCTGTCAAACTCCGCCTCGGCTGCCGCTTCTCCGTTATATGCCTTTACGACCGTGTGACCTGCGTATATCTCCTCGACGTGTCCGTTAAGTGCACCGAGGTTCTTCTGCTGACGGGTAAAGTATTTCTGGCTTCGGCTCATGATGAGCATCATCAGCGCAAAGCCGATGACCGTTGCCACAACGGCGGTGAGTGTCATTATGACATTCGTTTTGAGCATCATAATAAGGCTTCCGATGAACAGAACTATCTGCGTTATCATCGTTCCGACGCTCTGGTTGAGCGACTGACCGATGGTATCGACGTCGTTCGTGACTCTGGAGAGCACGTCTCCCGTCGATGTGCGGTTATAATACCACATGGGCAGGCGGTTGATCTTGCGCGAGATGTCCCCTCTCATGGACTTTGACACTTTTTGCGTGATCGTAGCCATGATGAAGCTCTGCATAGCCGAGAGGAACCAGCTTGCCACGTAAAAGCAGACGAGCGTGATACCGACTTTCGCGACCGCGTCGAGATCGACGCTACCGCTGATGAGTCCCGCCTGGATGTACTTCGTTATCTCAGACAGCTTGTCGGGGCCGAGAAGCGTGAGCACCGTGCCGCAGACGGCGCAAACGAGCGCGACTATTATAAATGCGATATATTTTTTACAGTATCCGAGGAGCTTTTTCCATGTTCCGATGAGATCTTTCGGCTTTTCGCCGGCAGCCATTCTGCCACCGGGACCGCCGGGGCCTCGACGCATGGGTCGAGCTGCTCGTGCCTGACCTAATTCATATTCTTTCTTTTCCATTATGCCAACTCCTCCTTTGAAAGCTGTGACAGCGCGATCTGTCTGTAGACTTCGCAGTCACGCATAAGCTCGTCGTGACGGCCGATGCCGACCGCCTTTCCGTCCTCGAGGACGATTATCTTGTCCGCATCACGGATAGTACCGATTCTCTGTGCAACGATAAGTCTTGTCGCATCTCCGCACTTTTCGTCAAGCGTCTTTCTGAGCACGCGGTCGGTTTTATAGTCAAGTGCCGAGAACGAATCGTCGAAAATAATGATCTCGGCTTTTCTCGCTATCGCGCGGGCGATGGAGAGACGTTGCTTCTGGCCGCCCGAGAAGTTCGCGCCGCCCTGTGCAACATATCCGTCGTATTTATTGTGAAGTCCCTCAACGAAATCCTTTGCCTGTGCAGTTTCAACAGCGTCGGCGATATCCTCTGACGTCGCCTGTTCGCGGCCGTTGTCGCCGTATGCGACATTCGAGCTGACAGTGCCCGAGAAAAGTGTCGCTTTCTGCGAAACGTACGCGATCTTATTGCGGAGCGCGTGCTCGTCGTATTCTTTGACGTTCACGCCGTCAACGAGCACTTCTCCGCTCGTTGCATCGTAAAAACGCGGGATGAGGTTGATAACGGTGGTCTTTCCGCAGCCCGTAGCTCCGATAAATGCGACTGTTTCGCCTTTTTTCGCCGTGAACGAGATATTTGAAATAACATCCTCTTCGGCGTCGGGATAGCGGAACGAGACGTTTCTGAACTCTACCTCGCCGACCGTTCCGTCGACACCCTCCGTCAAGCTGCCGTTATGGATCGTGGGCTCGGTTTCGAGCACTTCATTGATACGTCCTGCGGCAACGGATGCGCGAGGAAGCATCATAAATGGCATGACGAGCATCATGAACGACATGACGATCATAATTCCGTACTGGCTGAAGACCATCATATTCCCGAAAAGGCCGATCTTGTCTGCAGCGTCATTCATAAGGATCGCACCGATCCAGTATACCGCGAGCATGAGTCCGCTCTGTACGAGCGACATCGTCGGCATCATAAACGACATTGTGCGCTGTTGGAAAAGCTGTGTTCTCGTCAGCTCGTCGTTTGACGCGTCAAACTTTTTTTCCTGATAATTCTCTGCGTTGTATGCACGGACAACGCGAAGTCCGTTTAAGTTTTCGCGTGTGACGCGGTTGAGGTCGTCGGTGAGCTTCTGCATACGCTTTACCTTGGGCAAAACGAGCTTGATGCAGATGCCGACGGCGCAAAGAACGATAATAACGCCGATAGCGGTCGTCATCGACCACTGCCACTGCTGACCGGATATCTTGCATATTGCCCATACCGCCGTTACAGGGGCTTTAATGAGCATTTGCAGTCCCATAACGATGAACATGAGCACCTGCTGAATGTCGTTCGTCGAACGGGTGATGAGGCTGGCGGTCGAAAATCTTCCGATCTCCTCCATCGAAAAGCTCTGAACCTTTTTGAAAAGGCTCTCGCGAAGTGCAAAGCTGAGGTCGCTTCCGATACGCGCCGCAAATATCGCGGTTATAACGGAGGCCGCAACGCTTC
>CAYWTG010000062.1:0-8782 GCA_964461155.1 uncultured Ruminococcus sp. | reverse complement strand
TACCTAAATTATATCTTATTTTCGCCCGTTTGGCAATCGGCATTTTGTATAGCTTCAAAGCCTCATTTTTGTGCAACATAACCGCCGCATTTCGCCCGTTTCGCATATCCTTAACTTGCGGCAATATTTCACCGACGGTACTTGATTTACAGGCGGAAAATTGATATAATATAATGTAGCCAAGTAATTAAAAAGCACCCGAGCACACACACGGCTCGCTGTTTTATGGGAGAATATATGTCAGAGACTAACGACAAGCAGAAAAAAATCAGAAATTTCTCGATAATCGCTCATATCGACCACGGCAAGTCGACCCTTGCCGACCGTATTCTCGAGTTTTCCGACTGTGTCGCAAAGCGCGATATGGAAGAACAGCTCCTCGACAATATGGATCTCGAGCGCGAGCGCGGTATCACGATCAAGGCACGCGCCGTTCGCATAGACTACACCGCGCCTGACGGAGAAGAATATATCCTTAACCTTATCGACACCCCCGGACACGTCGACTTCAACTACGAGGTCTCGCGCTCGCTCAATGCGTGCGAGGGTGCGCTTTTGGTCGTCGACGCGACACAGGGTATCGAGGCTCAGACGCTCGCAAACGCGTATCTTGCCGTTGACGAGGATCTCGAGATCGTCCCCGTCATAAACAAGATCGACCTGCCCTCCGCAGATGTGCAACGCGTGCGCGACGAGATCGAAGATGTTATCGGAATTCCCGCCGAGGGCTGTCCCGCAGTCTCGGCAAAAACGGGACTTAATATCGAAGATGTACTCACAGCCGTAATCCGCGATGTTCCGCCGCCGAGCGGAGACGCCGACGCACCGCTCAAGTGCCTGATCTTCGACTCGGTCTACAACAGCTATCTCGGCGTTGTCGTTTACATCAGAGTCATGGACGGCACGCTTCGCGCGGGCGACAAGATCCGCCTCATGAGCACGGGTGCGGAGTTTGAGACTGTCGAGGTCGGCGTGCTCGACCCGTTCGGTCTTCGCTCTACCGGAGTACTCAGCGCGGGTGAGGTCGGATATGTGACCGCTTCCATAAAGAGCGTCGGAGACACACAGGTCGGTGATACGATAACTCTTGCCGAGCGTCCCGCCGACGAGGCTCTGCCCGGGTTTAAAAAGGTACAGTCGATGGTCTACGCCGGCATTTACCCCGCAGACGGCTCGAAGTATAATGAGACAAAGGACGCGCTCGAAAAGCTTCGTCTGAACGACGCCGCATTTTCGTTCGAGCCCGAGACGAGTATCGCGCTCGGCTTCGGTTTCCGTTGCGGATTTCTCGGACTTCTCCACATGGAGATAATCGAGGAACGTCTCGAGCGCGAGTTTAACCTCGACCTCATCACGACGGCACCGAGCGTTATTTATCAGATCGAAAAGAAGAACGGCGAGACGATATTCATCGACAACCCGACAAACTACCCTGCTCCCGAGGAGATCGAGCGTGCGCTGGAGCCCGTGGCCTCGGCTTCGCTCATCACTCCGACAGAATACGTCGGCGGTCTTATGGATCTCTGTCAGGACAGACGCGGCACGTTCATCGATATGAAGTATATCGACACCGAGCGAGTCGAGCTTCACTACCGCCTGCCGCTCAACGAGATAATCTACGACTTTTTCGACGCGCTCAAGAGCCGAAGCCGCGGTTACGCTTCCCTCGACTACGAGCTCGACGGCTACGAGGTCAGCGACCTTGTCAAGCTTGACTTTCTCTTAAACGGAGAGACGGTCGACGCGCTCACCTTTATCGTTCACAGTGAAAAAGCGTACCCGAGAGCACGCCGCATCGCGGAGAAGCTCAAGGAGAACATCCCGCGTCAGCTTTTTGAGATCCCGATTCAGGCCGCGATCGGCTCCAAGGTCATCGCGCGCGAAACCGTAAAAGCACTCCGCAAGGATGTCCTTGCAAAATGCTACGGCGGCGATATTACACGTAAAAAGAAGTTGCTCGAAAAGCAGAAGGAGGGTAAAAAGAAGATGCGCCAGCTCGGCAGCGTCCAGATCTCTCCCGAGGCATTCATGGCAGTGCTCAAGCTCGGCGACGAATGATCGCCGCAAAGGTTTCCTATCATGTTTGACTATAATGAAAAAAAGCCGCTCGGCATATATGTTCATGTCCCGTTTTGCCGCTCGAAATGCGCGTACTGCGATTTTAATTCCTCCGCGTGCTCCGACGCCGAGCATATGAAGCGTTACGTCTCGGCACTGCTAACGCATATGTCGAGCTATCGCAAAGTCTGTGACGACTACTCTCCGGACAGCGTGTTCATCGGCGGCGGCACGCCCACCGTGCTCCCGTGCGAAGAGCTTTTCCGTCTTGTTCGCGGCATAAAGAAGAATTTCGATCTCTCGCGCGACGCGGAGTTCACGATCGAGGCGAATCCCGCGACGCTGACCCTCTCACAGCTCAAGCAGCTCCGCCGTCTTGGTGTAAACCGTCTGAGCATCGGTCTGCAAAGCGCAGATGAGAGAGAGCTTCGCACTCTCGGACGCATACACACACGCCGTCAGTTTTTTGAATCGTTCAAGGCGGCTCGCGAAGCGAAATTCGACAATATCAACGTCGATCTCATGTTCGGCATTCCCTACCAGACCTACGACTCTCTCATGCGAAGCATCGACTACGTCACGCGACTCGAGCCCGAGCACATCTCGCTTTACAATTTGAAGATCGAGCGCGGAACTCCGTTTTTCGAAAATCGCGCCGCTCTCGCGGAGATATGCGCGGATGAGGACACGGAATATGCGATGTATACATCCGCCGTCGAGCTTCTCGCGTCGCGCGGATATGAGCAGTATGAGATATCGAACTTCGCACGCCGCGGCTGTCGTTGTGCACACAATATGAAATACTGGAACTGCGAGGAATATCTCGGCTTCGGCGTTTCGGCACACTCGTATTTCAACGGAAATCGCTTCGCATTTATCCCCGACACCGCAAAGTACATCACCGCCGTTGAGGATATGTCGAGTAATATCGAGCTGACGGCCGAAAGCGAGCATCTTGAGCCGCGCGAAAGAATGGGCGAATACATAATGCTCCGCTTCCGTTTGAGCGACGGACTCGACACGACGCAGTTTGCCTCGAAATTCGGCGCGTCTTTTGAAAACTTGTACGGCGCGAAGTTAAGTAAATACATAAACGGCGGATTTGTACGTCGTCGCGGTTCGGCATACTCTTTCACTCCTGCGGGAATGTTCGTTTCAAACTACATTCTCTCGGATATTTTGGAGTTTGAAGACCTCGGCGCGTATCTCGGAAACTATTGTTGAATAATCCCGCGAAATTCGGGCAAGAATCGGTACTGTAATGTATCGATTCTTTTTTTGCGGAGGAATAAATGAAAATCATCGCCATTCTCGCCTCGTGCGTGCTCATTTGCTCGCTTCTGCTGAATTTTCTGCCCGTAAACGGCGAGGAAGCGATCTACAGCGACACCGTCAGACTGCATATCAAAGCCGCTTCCGACAGTGAGGAGGATCAATGTCTGAAATTAAAAGTGCGAGATCGTGTGCTCGACGTGCTCGGCGAGGAAATGGAAAGCGCAAACAGCAGTGACGATGCCGTTGAGCTTGTCGAGTGCTCGCTTGACAAAATAAAGGAAAATGCCGAAGACGTGCTCCGCGAAAACGGAAGCGATTTTGACGTGACGGTGTCTCTCGAGCTTGAAAAATTCCCCGAAAGAAAATACGACAGCTTTACCCTGCCCGCAGGTACTTATCGCTCGCTTCGAGTCGATATCGGCAAAGCCGAGGGGCACAACTGGTGGTGCGTGCTGTTTCCGTCCGTGTGCACCAGCGACGCTCTTCGCGCGGAAGAAAAATACGCCGAGGCCGGCTTTACTCCCGAGCAGTACCGCATTATCGAAAACGGCAAGAGCGGAAAATACAAGGTCAGATTTAAAATACTCGAGATCCTTGCGGGGATCTTCTCATAAAAAAGCTCTGCACCCGCAAATGCCGCGAATGCAGAGTAATTTATTCACTTACGACGGATTCGTAGATCTTCTCGACCGCTTCGCCGAACGCGCTTTTGTCAAATGATGATGCGATCTTCTTGCTGTTCTCCGACGCGAGACGTCGCCACTCGGGGTCGCGCAGGATATTTTCGATATCCTCCAAAAACTCCTCGGCGTTTGAATATTCGTAGCCGTTTTCGCCCTCGTGGATAACTTTGTCAAGACATTTGTCACGCCTGCAAAGAAGCGGCAACCCGTTCGCCGCAGCTTCAACATATGTGAGCCCCTGCGTCTCGCTTGTCGACGCGCTGACGAAAATATCTCCGAGGCGGTAATAATCCTGCACCTCCTCGGGACTGACCATTCCCGTGAAGATCACCTTGTCGGACACGCCGAGACCTTCCGCCGTGCTTTGAAGCTCCTCGCGCGCAGGGCCGTCGCCCACGATGAGAAACACGAGCTTCGGATTTTTTTCGAGTGCCATGGCGAAAAGTCGTAAGAGCTCGCCGACGTTTTTCTCTGCCCCGAGTCTTCCGAGATTTACGAGCACCGTTCCGTCATCGGCGATGCCGAGTGAGCGACGTTTTTCAAGCCGCTTGTCGTCGCTGAGCCCGTGCTCATGCTGAGACAGCGCGATGCCGCTCGGCACAACGTCGATTATCTTATTTATACCGTAGCCGACAAGCGCGTCTTCGACCTTGTGCGTAGGCGCGATGACTCTCGTAACGCGGCGCAGTCTGCGTCGTGAGAAGACGCGCACGACTGTGTCGCCGAGCCGCTTGCCGTGCAGATGCCCCGGGAGCAGATACGCGACGTATTGCTCATAAAGCGTGTGATAGGTGTGCACGATCGGCGCGCCGGTGTGCTTCGATATTCTCAGCGCGTACTGCAAGCTGAAAAACTCACACTGGCTGTGAATAACGTCGGGGCACCACTCGATGAGCTCACCGATGAGGCGATGTCTGAACGATGTCGGAACGCGGACATTCGGATATACTCCGAAAGGCACGGAGCGAATGTAGTATACGTCCCCCTCGCGGCGACTTTTCATCCTGTCGGAAAGGGTGAGGATGCGAACCTCGTGACCTTTTGCGACAAGCTCATCCCGCAGATTCATGACGGACGTCACAACGCCGTTCGTTTTCGTGGTAAAAAGGTCGGTAGTTATGAGTATTTTCATCGGACTCAACGTTTTTTCGTGATTGTTTGTTATTCTGCCGAGTCGCACTCGAGCGAAGAGGTCGGCAGACCCGTTCGACTGATCTCGTGAAGCTTATTTGCGATATGCTCGAGCGTCGCATAGAATATCTTGCGATCCTCATCTGCGATGTCTCCGCCGGCGATGTCCACCGCAAGGCGCACACGATCCCTGACGTGATTTGCCGCCCGCCGTCCCTCGTCTGTCAGACGAACGGGAGCTCGGTAGGCCGCAGGCGCACTGCGCTCGACAAGCCCGCGCCGTTCAAGAATGGATATCATTCTCGAAGCGTCGGCTTTATCCTTTCCGCAAAGCTCGCAAAGCTGCGCGGCGGGGATCCCGTCGGGATGATGATACAAAACGGTAAGGTATATCGCGTGCGTCCCCTTGAGATCGTATTTTGCCATTTCATCGGTCGCTATTTTATGCCAATATCTCGATATTTCTGATATTACAAAGGAAAACTTCTCAAACCGTTCTATCATGAACCCATCCCTCTCTTATATAAAATCATACATCTTATTTATAATTATACTACAATCTACCCTGACGTGTCAACAAATGCACACGAATTTTACTCTGCGGCACAGCACGCACCGCGATGCGAGAAAATACGATTTGTGAGGTAAAAAGAATGACCTACTACGACAGAGCACTCGCGATAAATGAGGAAATAATAAAAGCGCGGCGTTATCTTCACGCGCACGCGGAGGTCGGTGTCGATCTGCCCGAAAGCATGGCTTACATCACGTCCGTGCTCGAAAGCTTCGGTCTGCGGAGCGAACGGTGCGGATGCGGGGTCGTGTGCACGGTCGGAGACGGAGAGAAAAGCGTGCTTCTCCGCGCGGATGCGGATGCTCTGCCGATAACGGAAGAAAGCGGAGAAAGCTTCACAAGCATTTATGAAAATGCCGCGCACTGTTGCGGGCACGACGTGCACTCAGCGATGCTTCTCGGTGCGGCGAAGATCTTATCCGAAAGGCGCGACAAGCTGTGCGGCAAGGTCGTTTTCATGTTCCAAGCGGGAGAAGAACTTCTCCTCGGCTGCCGCGACATGATATCGTCGGGACTTTTCACGCGCTTTTCGCCGTCTGCTGCCTTTGCCGTCCACACCGCCGCAGGAAAGATCGAGCCGGGAGCCTATATGTACAACGCGGGCGGCGTTATGATGCGCTCCGCAGACGTATTTGAAATCGACGTTTTCGGCAAAGGCGGACACGCGTCGTTCGGAAGTGCGAGTGACCCGATCCGTGCGGGATGCCGAATATACGATTACGCCGTTGCTGTGCCGTCACTGTGCGGTGTAGCCGAAAAAGCCGCCGTCACCGTCGGCCATTTTTCGTCGGGCTGTGCGGGAAACGTGATCCCAAATCACGCGTCACTCGGCGGAAGCATCCGTTGCGCCGACAACGTACTTCGCGAAAGCTTGCGCGACGCACTCAAAAGCGGGATCGAAGATATCGCGCAAAAGGGAGAGTGTCGTGCGAAAATTAATTTCACAGCCGCCGTGCCGACTCTTATCTGCGACGAAAAGCTGACGCAATTTGCCCGAAAGTGCATCGAAAACTGCGGCGTTCCGTGGAGAGGCTCAAAGGACGACATATCCGTCCCCGCCTCCGACGATTTCGCACTCCTTGCCGAGCGTATGCCGTCGGTGTACGTCTATCTGTCGGCCGGTTTTGCCGACTCACGCGGAGATCACACGGCACATGACGCCGCCATGCAGATAAACGAGGACGTGTGCGCGATGGGAAGCGCGGTATATGCCGCCTTTGCGGAAGGATATCTGATGTGTGAGCAAAAATAAAATTTAATTCTCCCCACTTGACCGCTCCTACACAAAATGTTATAATTAGCGTAACACAAAAAGGAGCTGTGACAATGAAGCTCATATCATGGAACGTAAACGGTTTTCGCGCAGTCCTCACGAAGGGTTTTGAAGACTTCTTTAAAAACGCGGACGCCGACATATTCTGCTTGCAGGAAACTAAGCTTCAGCCCGAGCAGGCAAGCTTTCACCCCGAGGGATATTTTGAATACTGGAACAGCGCGGAGAAAAAGGGATACTCCGGCACTGCCGTATTTACGAAAGAAAAGCCTATCGACGTGCAATACGGCCTCGGCGAATTTTTCGACGACAACGAGGGACGCGCCATCACTCTCGAATTTGAAGATTTCTATTTTCTATGCGTGTACACGCCGAACGCACAGCGCGAGCTTGCGAGACTTGATTTTCGCCTGAAATGGGAGTCGGCTCTGCGCTCGTACATCAAATCGCTCGACGAAAAGAAGCCCGTCGTATACTGCGGAGACCTCAACGTCGCGCACTGCGAGATAGACCTTAAAAATCCGTCGACAAACCATCATAGCGCGGGCTTTTCCGATGAAGAACGCGCCGCATTCTCCGTTCTTCTCGCCGAGGGATTTTCCGATACCTACCGCACGCTTTACCCCGATCGCGTCGAATATTCGTGGTGGAGCTACATGATGCGCGCTCGCGAGAGAAACGCGGGATGGCGTATCGACTACTTCGTCGTTTCCGACAGGCTCATGCCGCGCGTCAACGAAAGCGCGATACTCGGCGACATATACGGAAGCGATCACTGCCCCGTTTTACTGGAGCTTGACATATAAGGAGCTATTATGGATTTTCTCACACTTTCAAAAAATCGCTATTCATGCAGAAAATACGACAGCACTCGCGAAATCGAAAAAGAAAAGCTCGACTACATTTTAAGCTGCGCTTCGACAGCTCCGTCGGCCTGCAACGGCCAGCAGTATCACATCAATGTATGCACGGGAAAGTGCGCCGAAGATATCGCACCAATGCTTGTGGGTTCTCACGTCAACAAATTTGCCAAAGAGGCACCTGTGCTCCTCGTGATATCCGAAATGCCGTACGTAAGAAGTGCCGCCATCTTCGCCGAGCGCACGAAAAACGATTACCGCTCGATGGATATCGGCATTCTTGCGGCGTACATAACATCTGCGGCGACCGATGTCGGTCTCGGCAACTGTATTCTCGGCTACTTTGACGAACAGGCCGTAAGGGCTCGGATCGGCGTCGATGGCAAAATCAGACTCGTTATCACGCTCGGCTACTCACTTGTCGAAGAGATCCCCGAAAAAAAGAGACTCCCGCTCGATGAGCTCGTCACATATACAAAATGAAATAAAATCGGTCGACAGTGCTGAAGCTATCGACCGATTCTTTATTTATTTTGCCATGCACTCCGTCACGCCGCCGTCCACGCTGACCAAGTAAGTTTCACCAGATACGAGCTTATCCGAGCTTACGATGATATAGTTGAAATCGAGCTCGGGTGCGCCCGACGCTAATTCATTGCCCTTCGCGTCGGTCACTGTGATCTTTGTCCCCGCAGAGTAAGTCGAGCGAGTTTTGAGGCAGATAAAGGCCTGCTCGCCGCCCGTGAAGCTCTGCGCCATGCTCGATGAGCCCGTGCCGAAGAAAGTACCACCGTTTATGACGCCAGTCGTGTCAAAGTCAAGCGTCGACGTGTCTCCCACGGTCGGGCCGACTATCGTGATATTGCCGCCGTTGATTTCAAGACTTCCGTTGGCGTCGATACCATCACCCGAGGCGTTAATATAGATC
>CAYWTG010000061.1:0-8791 GCA_964461155.1 uncultured Ruminococcus sp. | reverse complement strand
ACCGTGCCCGTTTTCTTGGCCTGTCAGCATAGCGAATTTGAAGCGGTGTCTACTTGTAACGCGTCTGAACGTGGAAGAAAGTGACAAAGAACTCGTTTTGGTGAATTTGCACCTTGAAGCATACGATGACGGAGAGGGAAAGGTCGCCCAGACCAAACAGCTCATGAGTTTTTTGAGCGCAGAGTATGAAAAGGGAAATTACGTGATCGCGGGCGGAGACTTCAATCAAATTTTCCCGAAAAGCGAAGAGAAGTATCCCATATCCGACGGCGTTTGGACACCGGGAGTTCTGTCGGAAGACGACCTTCCCGATGGATTTTCTTATGTTTTTGACAGTGAAGTTCCGTCTTGCAGACTTCTTGACGATGCGTTAAGCGAAGACACTCAAATGTATGTGATCGACGGCTTCATCGTTTCTGATAATTTGAAAGTCGAGCTTGCGGAAACGGTGGATCTCGGATTTGCAAATGCCGACCATAATCCTGTGAAATTAAGCTTTTCTCTTGTTTCCGACTGAAAAAAGGCGACGGCACGCGCACGGTCGAAAGGGTATTTGCCGCCTTTTCGCTACCGTGATTTCGGGACGCTTTTTGCGTTTGACAATGCTTTGTCGAGTCGGCATTTCGTGCACGGCGGTGTGAAAATTTCACGCCGTCGTTTTTTCGCGAAAAAGATATATTCATGTCACCTTTTGCGAAGAGATTTCATCTATATAGCAGAACAGTGAAACGGCGGTGTATTATGGTTTTCAGCAGCTTACAATTTGTTTTTGTCTTCATGCCGATATTCTTCGCGTGCTACTACTCGGCACCGAATAAAATGAAGAATGCGGTGCTGTTTTTCGGGAGTATGTTCTTTTATTTTGTCGGCACACTCGACAGCCCCGAGCACTTCATACTGTTCGTACTCAGCGTCGTTTTGGACTTTGCGCTCGGCTTGCTTATCGAAAGATACCGAAAGCACGGGAAAACACTTCTGTCCGTCGGTGTAATACTTCACCTCGTAAACCTCGGTCTTTTTAAATATTCGCCGTTTGTGGTAAAT
This sequence comes from uncultured Ruminococcus sp., assembly GCA_964461155.1. Lineage (GTDB taxonomy): Bacteria > Bacillota > Clostridia > Oscillospirales > CAG-272 > RUG11130. The sequence continues at coordinate 7,747 of CAYWTG010000061.1, read as the reverse complement.
GACGTTCTCGGTATAAGCGCAAGATTTACGGAAAGCATTGTGCTCCCGATCGGTATTTCGTTTTACACTTTCCAAGGAATATCGTATATTGCGGATGTTTACAGAGGAAAGGTCAAAGCGCAAGAGAGCCTGCTTAAATACACTGTGTACATTTCGATGTTTGAACAGCTCATCGCGGGTCCCATCGTTACATACGGTCAGGTTGAAAACGAGCTGTCAGAGCGTCGGATAGAGAAGTCGAAAGTTTTTCGCGGTATCGGCACTTTCGTCTTCGGTCTCGGACTCAAGGTGCTCCTTGCAAATCCCGTGGGAAAGCTGTGGTCGCAGACTTGCGCTATCGGATTCGATAGCATTTCGACACCGCTCGCGTGGATGGCGATATTTGCGTTTACTTTCCAGATATATTTCGACTTTTTCGGCTACTCGCTCATGGCGATAGGACTCGGCGATATGCTCGGCTTCGACTTGCCGAAAAACTTCGATCATCCGTACACGAGCCGCACGCTCAGCGAGTTTTGGCGACGCTGGCACATAACGCTCGGTTCGTGGTTTCGCGAATACGTGTACATTCCGCTCGGCGGAAATCGCAACGGAAATCTCGCCACGGTGCGAAACCTGCTTGCCGTATGGCTCCTTACGGGAATATGGCACGGTGCGGGGTACAACTTCGTTTTGTGGGGCGTGGTGCTGTTCCTTGTTATTCTCATCGAGAAGTTCTTTATCGGCAAATACCTCGCGAAAACTCCGCTTTCGCACATTTACATGATAATTATGATCCCGCTGACATGGGCGTTTTTCGCTATCGAAGACCTCGGCGAGATATCGATATTCTTCACCCGCCTATTCCCGTTTTTCGGGCAGGGCGTCTGGTCGACTTTCAGATACGACTATTTAAAATATCTAAAGCTTTACTGTCCTTTCCTGATCGCCGGTGTGCTCTTTTCGACGAAGCTTCCGTATAACATACTGAAGCGCATAAAAAACCGTGTCGCGGTGATCATTATAACATCGATCATATTTGTCGCGAGTGTGTATTGTATGTACCGCGGATTCGATGACCCGTTTTTATATTTCAGATTTTGAGAGGGAACGATGATGAAAAAATCGAATATTCTGACGTTGCTGTCGCTCGTGCTCATGATAGCGGCTGTTGTACTGTTTATGACTTTCAGGCACGACGAGCCTACAGACGATGATATCGCGGACAACACGGTCGGAGTCACGACGGAGTCTTCGGCCGATTCGGAAATTTCCGCCGACACGGAAGATGCGACAAGCAGCGAGACTTTAAAGGACGGGAGCGAGATCGTCACGGAGCCGCTCGAGAGCGAAGATACCGCCGAAAGCGAAACGCCGAGCGAACCCGCAGTGCCGACCGAGCCCGCAACACCGACTGAGCCCGCGCCGACCGAGCCGAAACCGAATGTGGATTTTTCCATGAACGGTTCGCTCTTTATCGGAGACTCAAGAACGGTCGGGCTCATGGAGTATTCGGGTATCGAGGGCGCGGACTACTTCTGCACGGTCGGAATGACGGTATATAATATTCACGAAAAGCCTGTTTCCGTTCCGAACGTCGGCAAGCTTACGCTCACGGAGCTTCTCGGTAAAAAGAAGTACGATAAGATATACGTGATGCTCGGAATAAACGAGCTCGGTTACAACGTGGACAGTACCGTCCAAAAATACGGTGAGCTTGTCGACCTGATAAAGAGCTGTCAGTCCGACGCTACCGTGTTTATTCAGGCGAATTTGCACGTTACGAAAAAGCGTTCCGACGGCGACGGCGTTATAAACAACGCCGCGATAAATTCACTTAACTCGCGCCTTTCAAAGCTCGCCGACGGCAAGAGCAAATTCTACATAGACGCAAATGTCCTCTTCGATGACAAAAACGGAGCTTTGTCCGCCGACAAATCAAACGACAGCGCACACGTCTTGGCGAAATATTACAGAGAGTGGGGAGAGTGGATCAGACAAAGCTCGGCTTCACTGCTCGGAGGGGAGAAAAATTGACCGACAAGGACGTTTTTTGCGAGAATATACGCCTTTGCGAAAGAGCTATGTATGCACTGGCTTTTTCCGTTGTCAGAAACGATTCCGATGCGGCCGATGTGATCAGCGAGTCGATTTACCGAGCGTACAGAAATTTGCACACGCTGAAAAACGACGATTCGTTTAAGCCTTGGCTTCTCCGTATCGTTCACAACACCGCAGTGGAGCTGATACGCAAGAACTCTAAAATAATCACAGTCGACGAAGTGCCCGATATGCCGAGCGACGGCTGTGAGGGAGACATCACGGTGAGACTCGCGCTTCGCGACGCCGTGAACAGCCTCAAGCTCCCGTACAGAACGGTGGTTATACTGTTTTATTATGAGAATCTTTCGATAGTGAAGATCGCGCAGATCACGGGCTCGAATGTGGCAAGCGTCAAAAAACAGCTTTCCCGCGCCCGAAGAATGCTTCGTGAAATACTGAAGGAGGACTTTAACTCATGAACGGTTTTGATAATTATTTAAAAAATAAAACGACCGAAGAGCAGATCTGTGTTCCCGAATATATTAAAGATCGCGTGGAGCACGCGCTTGAAAGTCTGCCGGGAAAGAACTTCGCCGAGCGGAAAATTCGTGTGGGACCGAAGCTCGCGAAAATCGCGGCCTGCGTGGCGATCGCGGTGATCTTCGTCTTGCCAAACGTGAGCCGCGCATATGCGGAGACTGTCGGAAACTTACCCGTGCTCGGCGATATCGTCAGAGTGGTGACAATCCGAAATTATTTCTATGACGACGGAAAGCACGAGCTTGACATCGACGTGCCGCAGATCGAGCATGAAGGTAGCGAAGCGGTCGACTTTATCAACAAGGACGTCGGCGAACTCACGAACGCCCTCGTAAAGCAGTTCTACAGCGACCTCGATATCAGCGGAAATAACGGGTACGGTTCTATCCGAGTTGACTATGAGGTTGTGACGAACACAGAGCGTTGGTTTACTTTAAAGCTTGCGGTCTGCGAGAGCGCGGCGAGTAGCGACACGTATTATAAATTCTATCACATAGACAAAGCTTCATGGAAGAAGACGCAGCTCGGCGACCTTTTTGAAAACGACGGCTTTTGCGATATTATCGCTTCGGAGATAAAAGCACAGATGACCGAACAAATGGCGCGCGACGTGAATATCTCATACTGGATAAACGGCAACGGTGTCGGTGAGGAGTTTACCACCGTCGACGCACAGCAGAATTTCTACTTTAACGAAAGTGGCGATATCGTCATCGTATTCGACAAATACGAAGTAGCCCCGGGATCCGCCGGAAGCCCCGAATTTGTAATAAGTCGCGATCTTTTAAAGGATGTCCTGAAAGCGGAGTTCAGATGATTTTCGCCGTGAGCTTAATTTGCGACGCAAAGACTTTTTCATGAAAAACCGAAAACGGAGATTTCATCGCGAAATCTCCGTTTTCTACTTGAAAAAAGGTACGAATAATGATAGAATATCTTTATAATACATAATGGGGTAGTATTGTCGATGATATTTAACGAAGAATATACCAAACTGAAACGTCAGTTGTTTGACAGATATTATAACTCGCTGAACGACCGTCAGCGTGAGGCTGTTTATACGGTAAACGGTCCGCTTCTCATTCTTGCGGGAGCGGGAAGCGGAAAAACCACCGTCCTCGTCAGACGTATTTCTCACATAATCCGCTACGGAAATGCGTATTACTCAAACTATGTTCCCGAAGACGCGACACAAGAGACGATCTCCGAAATGCGCGAGGCGTTGAAGCTCGAGGGAGAAGCTCTCGGCGATTTTCTTCTTCGTTTTAAAGTTTCCACCGCACCCGCGTGGTCGGTCATGGGAATCACATTTACAAATAAAGCCGCAAATGAGATAAAGGCACGTCTTGCGTCCGTATTCGGCGAGGAAAGCGAGGAAGCACGCGATATTCGCACCGGCACCTTCCACTCGATATGCGTTCGCATACTTCGCCGCTGGGCGGACAGGATCGGCTATGAGCGAAGCTTCGGAATTTGCGACACATCCGACAGCAAACGTGAGATATCCGAGTGCATGAAGAAGCTGAATATCGACGAAAAGCTCCTGCCGGTGAAGTCCGTCATGAGTGAGATCAGCCGAGCGAAAGACCATCTCACGACTCCCGATGAGCTCATGCGCGAGGCAGAGGGCGACTACAGAAAGAAAAAAGTAGCGGAGATATACGACCTTTACGCAAAGCGTCTCAAGAGTCAAAATCTGCTCGACTTTGACGACATCATCCTCCGCACGGTTGAGCTTCTCGAAACCGATTCCGAAGTGCGCGAGAAGCTTCAGCACACATACAGATACGTTTGCGTTGACGAGTATCAGGACACAAACTACGCACAGCTGAAGCTGACACTGCTCCTCTCGGACCATTACCGCAATATAATGGTCGTCGGCGACGACGATCAGAGCATTTACAAGTTCCGCGGCGCGATCATTGAAAATATTCTGAATTTTGAAAAAAATTACGATAACACGACAGTGATAAAGCTCGAGCAGAATTACCGTTCAACGTCAACGATCCTCGACGCGGCAAACCACGTGATCTCGAATAACTCATCTCGACGCGGCAAGACGCTGTGGACAAGCGGCGATCGCGGAGAGCCGATAGTGCTCAAAAATCTGCAAACGCAGAACGACGAGGCGCGTTATTTGGCGGATGTCGTAACGTCGTATATTCGCGACGGCAAGGCAAAATTCGGCGACTTTGCGGTGCTTTATCGCATGAACTCGCTCTCGCGAGCGTTCGAGCAGACCTTTGCGAAAAGCGGAATTCCGTACAGACTTCTCGGCGGACTTCGCTTCTTTGACCGTATGGAGGTCAAGGACGTCATATCGTATCTGCAAGTTATAAATAATCCCCTCGACGACGTGCGCCTGTCGAGGATCGTCAATACACCTAAGCGCGGTATCGGCGACAGATCGTTCGGAATAGCCGAAACGCTCGCGTACGAAACGGGATATTCCATTCTCGAGTTCATGAAAAACGCGAAGCAGTACACGGCCATTTCAACCGCCGCCGCAAACGCGATGCAGAGCTTTGCGTATCTCATCGACTCACTTCGCGAGGACGCACAGCGTCTCACGGTGTCGGAGCTCATACAGCGCGTCATCGACGTGACGGGCTACGGACGCATGATCGACGAGATAAAGGAGAAGAACGAGCGCGAGGAACGTCGTTCAAACCTCAGCGAGCTTGTAGCCGCCGCAGTTCAGTATGAGCAGGGAACGGATGAGCCGAATCTCATGGAGTTCCTCGAGGATGTCGCGCTCGTTTCCGATATCGATAAATACGATGACGAAGCCGATGCAGTCGTGCTCATGACCGTGCACAGTGCAAAGGGACTTGAGTTTCCGATAGTATTTCTCCCGGGCATGGAGGAGAACATTTTCCCCGGATATATGTCGCTTAACGATCCCTCGGAGATCGAGGAGGAAAGACGCCTTGCTTACGTTGCCATAACGAGAGCAAAGCGTGAGCTTTACATAACTCACGTAAACGACCGCATGATGAACGGCAGAACGCAGTACAATATGCTCTCGCGATTTGTGACCGAGATACCCGAAAACCTCATTAAAAAGGACGAGGAACGCGAAAACAGGCTCCGCCGTGCTGCAGCGGCTCCCGCGTCGCGCACGCAGAGAAGTGCCGCGTCGCCATTTGCCGCAGGCGCATCCTCGGTACGTCAGCCCTCGTCTCGCCCGACTGTAAAAGCACCTGCGACGCTCTTTGCCGCAGGAGATGCAGTCGTGCATCCCGCATTCGGAAACGGCGTGATACTCACGGTAAAGCCCATGGGCGGAGACGTTCTTTATGAGGTCGTCTTTGAAAACGCGGGTACGAAAAAGCTGATGGCCACATACGCCAAGCTGAAAAAAGCGTGAGATCGAATGACAAAACGGAGGTGTATCTGCTGTGAAAGAATTTTCGACATCTCTTAAAGAAAAGCTTCTCAAAATGGACATTGCCGTGCTTGTTTGCGCACTGTCGATGACGCTTCTGAGCATACTTGTGCTTTGGGGCGGCTCGGACTCGTTTTCGGGCGGTGCGCAAAAGGTCATGGTTCAGTGCACGGCGGCCGTGCTCGGTGTCGTTTTGATGGTCGTTATCGCGTCGATCGACTACGACGAGATATGCTCACGCTTCGAGCTTGCGTTTTTCGCGGTGTCGGTTGCACTGCTCGTGCTCGTGCTTGTCGTGAATATCGGCTCGGCAAACGACACGAACCACAACTGGATAAAGATCCCCGGTATTCCGTTTAATATTCAGCCTGCGGAGTTCGTGAAGATCACGTATATCATCACGTTCAGCCGCCACGTGGATCGTGTGCGAGATGATATAAACCGACTGAAAAACGTGGCGTTTTTGATGCTCCATGCGGGTGCGATAATCGGCCTTGTCATGATGACGGGCGACCTCGGCACGGTGCTCATCTACCTTTTCGTGACGGCCGTCATCCTCTTTGCCGCAGGACTGTCTCTGTGGTATTTTGCCGCCGCCGCTTTGATAATCGTCGTCGCCGCGCCGCTTTTGTGGGACAAAATGGCCGAGTATCAGCGGCTTCGCATCATGGCGGGCTTCGACCCGTCGATCGACCCCGAGGTGTACGGCTATCAGGCGATAATGAGCCGCAAGGCAATAATCGCCGGCGGATTTTCGGGTGCCGGTATCACCGGAGGCACGCAGTTTGCGAAAGTACCCGCTGCGCATTCCGACTTTCTTTTCTGTGTTCTTGCCGAGAAGCTCGGCTTTTTCGGCACACTCGGATATATGCTTCTCATGACGGTGCTCGTCATTCGGATTTTGATGATAGCACGACGCGCGAGAAAGGATTATGCCTCGCTCATTTGCGTCGGTATCGCCGCGGTTTTGATAGCGCAGACACTCGAGAACATCGGAATGTGCCTTGCGATACTTCCCGTTGTCGGAATAACGCTCCCGTTTTTCTCGTACGGCGGCTCGTCGATGCTCACGATGTATATCTGCATGGGCGTGATACAAAGTATCTGTACGCACAACAAAAAGTACTATTTTGAAAGGGAAGCTTCATAAAAACGTGTCGCTTCGGCGAATATTTTCTCCGCTCTGTTGACACGGCTCGACCCTTGTGCTATAATTTTAATTATGTAATATTTGCGGTGGCGAAACACGCCGCTTCGACATAAAGAAAGGCTGTAACTATGAAATGGACATCGCTCAATGAGCTTCGCGAAAAATATCTTTCGTTTTTTGAATCCAAGGGACATCTTCGTCTTCCCTCGTTCCCGCTCGTTCCACAGGGGGACAAGTCTCTGCTCCTTATAAACTCCGGAATGGCTCCGATGAAGAAGTATTTCACAGGTGAGGTGGAGCCCCCACGTCACCGCGTGACGACCTGCCAGAAGTGCATCCGCACTCCCGATATCGACCGCGTCGGCATCACCGCACGTCACGGTACATATTTCGAGATGCTCGGAAACTTCTCGTTCGGCGACTACTTCAAGAGAGAGGCGATCAACTGGTCGTGGGAGTTCCTCACTGAGGTTCTCGAGATCCCCGCCGATCTTCTTTATCCCTCTGTTTATGAGAACGACGACGAGGCGTACTCCATTTGGAGAGACGAGATCGGTGTTCCCGCCGCACATATCAAGAAGCTCGGCAAGGCCGATAACTTCTGGGAGCACGGAACAGGCCCTTGCGGCCCGTGCTCGGAGATCTAT
>CAYWTG010000060.1:0-8797 GCA_964461155.1 uncultured Ruminococcus sp. | reverse complement strand
TAGCCGACGTATCCGGGAGGTGCTCCGATTATGCGCGACACGGAGAATTTGTCCATAAACTCGCTCATGTCAAGTCTGATGAGCGTCTCGGGCGACGAGAAAAGCTCGCGCGAGAGAACTTTGACAAGCTCCGTTTTACCGACACCCGTCGGGCCCGCGAAAATGAACGACACGGGCTTTTTCTTGTAAGACACGCCGACACGTCCGCGTCTGACGGCGCGAGATACGGCGGCTACAGCCTCGTCCTGACCGACTATGCGACGCTTTATGCTGTCTTCGAGGCGTTCGAGCTTCGTGTAGTCGTTTTCTGATATATTTGAAGCGGGGATACCCGTCCAAATTTCGATAACGTCGGCGAGATCGTTTTCGCAGAGCGAGATCCTGCCGCACTCCTCATCGAGCTCGGCAAGTCTTTCGCCGAGACGGAGCTCCTCCGAGCGGAGATTTGCTATCTTGTGATACTTCTCCTCGAGAGCATCACCCTCGGCGTCCTCTCCCTCCAAAAGCTCGCGCTCTTTTATGACTTCCTGCTGTCTGACAGCCGCCTCGTGACGCTCGTTTATCGATGGTGAGTGCATCGACACGTGAGACGCCGCCTCGTCGATGAGATCTATCGCCTTGTCGGGCAGATAGCGGTCGGTAATATATCTTTCGCTGAGTCTCGCCGCAGCGGAGGCTACCTCTTTCGGGATATTCACGCCGTGATATTTCTCGTAATACTCCTTAATTCCGCAGAGTATCTCCACGGTGTCGGCAACGGAGGGCTCATTTACCGTAACGGGCTGGAAGCGACGCTCGAGAGCCGTATCTTTTTCGATATATTTTCTGTATTCCGTAAGCGTCGTGGCACCGATTATCTGTATCTCGCCTCGAGAGAGCGCAGGCTTTAATATATTTGCCGCGTTCATGCTTCCCTCTGCATCTCCCGCACCGACGATGTTGTGTACTTCATCGATGACGAGAATCACGTTTCCGCGCGCGCGCACGTCGCCGAGCAGGCCGAGCACGCGTGACTCAAACTGTCCGCGGAACTGCGTTCCCGCGACGAGCGATGTAAGATCGACGAGGCATATATCGCAGTTTTTGAGTTTGTACGGCACGTTTCCTTTTGCGATACGCAGAGCGAGAGCCTCGGCTATCGCGGTCTTACCGACTCCGGGCTCACCTATGAGGCAGGGATTGTTCTTCTGTCTGCGGCAGAGTATCTGCATAACTCTCTCAAGCTCGCGGTCGCGTCCGACGATCTCATCAAGCTCGCCGTCGCGTGCGCGCTGTGTGAGGTTTTGCGTGTAAGACGTGAGATACTTATACTCATTTTTCTTCTCGCGCTTTTCGCCTTTTGCGTTTGCGCTTCCGCTTTCGCCTTTGTCCTTCTTGCCCGAGAAGAGTCCCTCGTTCATGAGCTTCTTAAAATCGATTATCGGCGTTCTGCCCTCGTCGGAGCCGTCGCTTGCGCTCTCGACAAGAGATTTCATTTCGGGATCGTCGAGAAACTCCTCCATCTCGTTTCCGAGACGCTCGGCGGTCTCCTCGTCAATTCCCGACTGTTCGAGAATATCGTTGATCGGCTTTATGCCGAGTTCCTTTGCGCACTTTATGCAAAGTCCCTCTTGCTTTGACTCGCCGTTTTCTATCTTCGTAAGAAAAACTACTGCCATCCTCTTATGGCATCTGGAGCACATTATCATGTTTTAACTTTACCTTTCTGTCAGTTGACCGCTCCGCTCTGTATGCCAAAGAGGTCAAGCGAGGACATCGTCCTCATTATTACGGATGAATCTATCACGTGACTGCCGAACAGGCCGCTGTCGAGTGAACCGAGATAGGTCACAAGAAGCGAGGCGGCATATCCGAGCACGATACACAAAACAACAGCTTCCGCAAGGCCGAATGCAAGGCCCAAAAGCTTGTTCGCGCCGTTCAAAACGGGCAGGTGGAATATCGCATCGACGATCGACGTGAGTATTCCGAGTGCTAAATTGAACACTGCAAAGAGAAGAATAAACGCTATGGCAAAAGACAGGCCGTCGGCGACGGGAGAGGCGATATAATCCGAAACGCGCGACACCGCGTCGTCTCCGACGCTCGTCAGTCCATCGCACATCTTGCCGAGGGCGGTGCTGTCCGTCCCGTATCTTCCGATTATACGGCTGAGCGTCTCGGGCATTTCCTTGAACATCGCGTCAAGGTTGAACACGCCGTCACCCGCGCTCGAAAGCGAGGCTATCGAATCGGAAATACCGTTTGAAATGCCGTCAAGCAGGAATTTGTCGTATATGATCTCGGCTAAAGTCGGTGTGAACGCGTATGCCGCGATAAGCGAGACAAGCCCGCGTGCAAAGCTCATCACCGATTTTACAATTCCTCTTTTGTACGCTCTGATTGCCGCGAAAACACATATCGCGAGTATTATCAGATCAATAACGATACCCATTGTAAGCTCCGTTCTGCCGCGTCTGCGGCGTTTTATGCTTATTTTGCTCCGTCATCGGAAATATCAACTGCCGACGCGCGACCGTCAAAGCACGCATACAGCGAACCCGACGTCTCGATGAGATGCTCCGCCGTGCCGTCAACGCTCACGCTTTGCTCACTGCCGTTTGCGAGAAGAAATGTCACGGAATTTTTGCCCGCCAAGTATCCGACAAACTCTCCGTTCTCAAGCGCGATTCTCACGTCGGTAACGCGTCCGGTGTGCGCGGCGTTATATATGATATTACCCTCCGAGTCGAAAACGTATACTCTGTTTTGCGTTCCCATGGAGTTTTCGGCACACACGAGTATCACGCCCCAAGGCTCTGCGTCAAAGGCGACAAGGCCGTTTCCGAACGCGGTATGCTCGGCTGTCTGTTCTCCGTTTGATGAGAAGAATCTTATCGCATCGTCGCAAACGAGCACAAATCCGCCGCCGTCGAGAGCCGACAGCTCAAGCGGTAGCGACATCGAGTAGTAGAGAGTCGAATACGGCGTCTTGTCGGTCGTTCTCGAAAACGCGACAGCGCAAGCGTAGTCCGCTCCGTTTTCCGAAATCGACGCCGCCGCGATCTGTCCGCCTCCGTCACCGACCGCCGCAGACACGACAAATTCATCGGTAAAGAAGTGGCAGGTGTTTTTCAGCGCGGTATTGTACATCTCAGTCGCGTATTTCGCGTCGTCGGACTCCGTCGTAACGATAAACGTACCGTTGTCGCACACCGAGGCACAAACGATGGCCTTTTCAGTCTGCTTTGATACTATACGAGTGACGGAATTGTAAACGGAATAGCTCTTGCCGCCGATGTCGTAGGCGATTATGTACTTGTCGCTCACGGCGAGCGCGGGATAGGAAAAGCTCTCGCTCTCCGAAAGAAGCTTGACACCGGTGCTGTCGTAGAGCGTGACCGCACCGCGCTCCGCTACGACAAATCCGTCGCGGAACGGACGCATTACGGCAGAATCGTCAAGCTCAAGATCAAACTCGGGTATGCTGTCGCGATCTGAAAGATGTCGGCTGTCGAGGTCACGTATCAGGTAAACAAAATTATCATAGCTTATATATTCGCTGTAGCGCACGAGGATGATCCCGCAAAAAGCGATGAAAACGAAAAACAGCGCAAAAGCTGCGAGACGGTAACGCTCGGACACTTTGAGATAATATCTGTTTTCGCGCAGCTTGATCTCGTCATCGACGCGAAGCTGACGATCAACATCACGCTCGTCGTTGTTCTCGCGCGCGTTGTGTCTTTTCGACGAAGTCGAGCGTTTGCCGCTTTCATTTTCGTTTTTTCTTCGAGCCAAGGTCTTCACCTCCAAGCATCAAAAATCATTCGGCCGCAAAGTGGATCTCTTCGGGGTAAAATATCTCTTTTAAATACAGTCCGCAAGCGGGTGCGGTTGTTCCCGCCTCGCGTCTGTCGTGAGAGTCGAGTATTCTTTTAAGGTCGCTCGGATCAAATCTGCCGAAAGCCGTATCGACAAGCGTTCCGGCGAGAATGCGCACCATATTGTAAAGAAAGCCGTCGCCGCGTGCGCTGACGGTAACGATCCCGTTTGAGACACGCTTGGCGCGGAGCGAAAACAGTGTCCGCACGGTATCGCTCACGCTTGAGCCCGCCGCCATGAACGACGAAAAGTCGTGCCGACCGACAAGATTTTGCGCCGCCTTGTTCATCAGCTCTATGCCGCCGTCGTCGATTTGACGCCCCATTACGAATGCGCGTCCGCGAAGAAATGGATCGCGCGCGACGGAGTCGGCGATAACGTAGACATACTCCTTTGATACTGTGCGATAGCGCGGATGAAAGTCGTCTTCGACCGCCGCTGTACCCATTATCGAAATATCGTCGGGCAAATAACGTGCCGCCGCGCGGTGTATGCGTGAGCACGGTATCTTCCACCACTCACCGACTCTGCGTGAGCTGTCTGCGGGCTCGACCGATGCGACATATCCGAGCGCGTGAACGCCCGCGTCCGTTCGACTGCATCCCGTGACAAGGCACGGAAAGCCGAACATTTCCGAAAGTCGCTCGGTGAGCGTCCCCTGCACCGTCGGACACGACGGCTGGAACTGAAAGCCGCAATATGCCGAGCCGTCATAGCTCAACTTCAACAAAAGCTTCAACTGCCGCCTCCGTTACATATTCACCGAATATCCCGGTGCGAAAATATTGAGAAGCACCACGGCCGCTCCGATGAGCACCGTCAGCGCGACCAAGACAAAATCCGATGCGCCCGCGTGAAGCACGTTCATTCTCGTTCTTCCCTTTCCGCCGGTATAGCAACGCGCCTCCATGGCGGTGGCGAGCTCTATCGCGCGGCTGAACGCCGATACGAAAAGCGGGATTATAACAGGCACGAGCGCACGCACGCGCTTTACTACATTTCCCGAAGAAAAGTCGGCTCCGCGCGACTTCTGCGCGTCCATTATTTTCTCGGTCTCCTCGATGAGGGTCGGGATAAAGCGAAGTGCTATTGTCATGAGCATTGAAAAGTCGTGCACGGGAACTCCGATCTTTGAAAGCGGAGACAGGAGCTGTTCGAGAGCGTCAGTCAGCGCGAGCGGAGTCGTCGTGTATGTCAAAAGCATACTTGTCGAAACGAGAAGCAAGACTATGCGAAGCACGATGAGCGCGGCATTTATAAGTCCCTCGAGGTATATATCGATTATCCAAAAATCGAAAATAAGTCTCTCGCCCTTATAAAAGAATATGTTGAATACCGCGGTAAATGCCGCGATAAACAATATCGGTTTCAGACCGCGCGCGATTATCGTGCCGGGTATTCTGCCGAGCAGAACGAGAAGCACCGTCGTCAGCGCGAGCAGTGCGAAAGCCACCACGTTTTTGGCCAAAAATATCGCGACGATATATAAAACGGAAATGATAAGCTTGGCACGCGGATCTGTTCTGTGAAGCAGTGAATTCCCCTCACAGTACTGTCCGAATGCAACATCCATCTTCAACTTTGAGTCTCTCCTTTACTCTCGGGGGCTTTGTTATCGGCAAGTTCACATATTCTGTCAACGGCATAGCCGACAGTGTAAACATCAAGTCCTATATCAACTCCGCGTTCGCGAAGTGCGGAGGCGATATGCGTGATCTGCGGCACGTCGAGTCCGAGCCCGATGAGATCGAGACTTCGGCTGAACACCTCGGCACAGCTTCCGTCCATCTTCACGCGTCCGTCCGCCATAACTATTATGCGGTCGCAGAAAAGTGCCATGTCTTCCATGCTGTGGCTGACTATCACGGCGGAAGTTCCGCTCGTTTTGCAGTAGTCGCGAATACCGTTCAATATAAATCTGCGGCTTCCGGGGTCAAGACCCGCCGCAGGCTCGTCGAGCACCAAGAACTCCGGCTTCATCGCGATAACGCCCGCAAGCGCGACGCGACGCTTCTGTCCGCCGGACAGGTCAAAGGGAGAACGCTCCATGATATCGAGAGGAACTTTTGCAAACTCCGCGCCGTAAAGCACGCGACGCTTTATCTCGTCCTCCGACAGTCCCATATTCGACGGACCGAAAGCGATATCTTTATATACCGTTGCGGCGAACAGCTGATACTCGGGATACTGCATGACAAGTCCCGCGCGAAAACGTGCCGCGCGTACTCGCTCGGATTTTTCCCAAAGCTCCTCCCCGTCGAAGATGACACGTCCGGATGTCGGGCGCACGAGCGCGTTGAGCATACGGACAAGCGTTGATTTTCCGCTTCCCGTGTGTCCGATGATTCCGGTGATGCCTCCGCCGAATGTGAGATTCACATCGCGAAGCGCGTGTATCTCGTAAGGCGTGCCCTTATTATATATGAAATTTACGTTTTCAAGTACTATCTCAGCCACGCTCAGTCCTCCGTTTCTTCACGGCACGCGCGATCTCGTCGGCGCAACTCTCGGGATCGAAGATATCGAGTCTCACGTCAAAGCCCGCACGACTGAGTCTGTAAAGCAACTCCGTCGACTGCGGAACATCAAGGCTCGCCGCCCAAAGTCTCTCGGGATCTGCAAAGACCTCCGCCGGTGTGCCCTCTGTAAGCACGCGTCCGCCGTCAAGCACGATAAGTCTGTCGGCGCGAGACGCTTCTTCCATGTGATGAGTTATCAAAATAACGGTAACGCCGTCCTCGTGATTGAGCTTTTCGATCGTCTCCATGACGTCGCGGCGGCCGATCGGGTCGAGCATCGCCGTGCTCTCGTCGAAAATGATGCAGTCACGCTTCATCGCTATGACTCCCGCTATGGCGACTCTCTGCTTTTGACCTCCCGACAGGCGGTGCGGCGAGTGACGTGCGTAGCGGCGCATTCCGACCGTGTCGAGCGCGCTGTCGACTCTTCGTCTTATTTCTTGCGGCGGCAGGCCGAGATTTTCGCATCCGAACGCCACGTCTTCCTCGACCACCGATGCCACGATCTGGTTGTCGGGATTTTGAAAGACCATGCCGACGCGGCGACGCGCTTCCAAAATATCGTCGTCGGTAACATCATCGCCTGTCATGCGGCGACCGTATATGAACACCTCTCCGCTCTGCGGCTGTTCAAGCATACAGAGGATAGACGCAAGCGTGGATTTTCCGCTTCCGTTGTGTCCGAGGATCGCCGTAAACGAGCCCTGCGGCACATTAAAGCTCACGCCGTTCAGCGCGGTAACGGGAGGCGTGTCCGCGCCGCCGTCATAGGTAAATGTCAGATTTCTGACTTCAATTGCATTTTCCATTAAAACATCCTTTCGCGTCAGCGAAGCGCACGACGCGCGGTGAAGCGTGCGCTGGCTCCGCTCGGAAGCAGAAGTCCGCTGTCGCGCACGGGGATCGCGGTCTCACCGGTCTCAAGAACGCCGCCGCGTCCCTTTTTACCGAGCGAGCGCATGAGCATATATCCCATGGTCGCGGGCGAAAGTCCCGTTGTATATGAATTTATGAGGAAGAAAAGCGGCTCATCACAGAGGATCTCGCAAACGAGCGAAATGAGCTCTGCGGCGCATTCCTCGAGCTTCCACAGCTCGCCGTTCGGGCCGCGTCCGTATGACGGCGGGTCCATAATAACAGCGTCATAGCGGCGTCCGCGACGGATCTCGCGCTCGACGAATTTTTTGCAGTCGTCGACGATGTATCTGCAAGGTGCGTTTTCAAGTCCCGACAGGCGCATATTTTCGCGCGCCGCCGCGACCATTCCCTTTGATGCGTCCACATGGCAAAGAGCAGCTCCAGCTTCCGCGCAGGCGACCGTCGCGCCGCCCGTGTATGCAAATAAGTTCAAAACGCTCGGTCTGCCGTCGGCGTATCTGTCGCTTTCGGTCTCGACGGAGCGACGGATTATATCCGATGCCCAGTCCCAGTTTGCCGCCTGCTCGGGGAATATTCCCGTGTGTTTAAAGCCCATGGGCTTTATGCGGAATTTATAATTGCCGTAATCTATCGTCCACGACTCGGGCATTTCGGCACGAACCCACGCACCGCCGCCGCCGCGTCTGCGGTAAATTCCGTCGGCTCTCTGCCATGCCGCGTCGCGTCTTTCTCCGCGCCAAATGATCTGAGGATCGGGACGGATCAAAATATAGTCACCCCAACGCTCAAGTCTCTCTCCGCCGTCGGCGTCAAGAAGCTCGTAATCTTTCCAGTTATCGCAAATCCACATATGTATCAGCCACCCTTAGGTGATCTTTCCTTTCATCGTTGTCGGCTTGTTGTAAAAGCTTTTCAGTCGGGATGCGCCCGTGTTTGCGTGGCACAAGGCTATCGCAAGGGCGTCTGCGGTATCGTCGGGCGACGGCGGCTTCGGCAATCCGAGAAGCATCGTCACCATGGTTATCACCTGATTTTTGTCCGCCCTGCCGTACCCAACCACGGCCTGCTTGACCTGAAGCGGCGTGTACTCACCTATCTTCAGCGAATGCCGTCGTGCCGCAAGAAGAATGACTCCTCTGGCCTCGGCGACGATAATGCCGGTTTTTTGGTTAGTGTTCCAAAACAGCTCCTCTATAGCAAGCTCATCGGGATGATATTTTTCGATCATCGCCTCGAGAGATGAGAAAATCTCGAAAAGTCTGTCTTCGACGGGCGTGTTGGCGGGAGTGCGGATCGCACCGTATGCCACGGGCACCGTTCGGCCGAGCTTCGTGTCGATGACGCCCCAACCGACGATCGCGATTCCCGGGTCTATCCCGAGTATTCTCACTTTCTCACCCCCAAAAGCTAAGTAAATAAAGCTGTACCATTATATCTAAAATTATACCACAAATTTGTGGCCAAAACAAAACGAGACGGACAAGCGGAAGAACTTTTTGAAATTTCGCCGTAATTACTTTCAATATACCGCAAAACAT
>CAYWTG010000059.1:0-8807 GCA_964461155.1 uncultured Ruminococcus sp. | reverse complement strand
GTAAAGATATCCCGCTAAACAGCGACGAAGGCGTGCGCTGTCTCATAAACCACAACCGACTTTTAAAAAGCTACGACGGTGCTGTCGGAGTCAAGACCGGTTTTACAAACCGAAGCGGCAGATGCCTCGTTTCATGCGCCGAGCGTTGCGGAGTTTCACTCATCGCGGTGACCTTAAACGCACCGGACGACTGGAGCGACCACCGAAAGCTACTCGACTACGGCTTTTCGGAGTACGAACACGTGACGCTCGCCGTGACGGGGGACATAACACTGAATCTCCCGATCGTCGGCGGTAGCGAAAGCTATGTTAAATGCTCAAACAAAGACAGTCTGTCCGTCACGCTCCCGCGCTCATCACGCGTAACAACGAAGATCGAAGCCGACAGATATTTTCCCGCACCCGTGACCGAGGGCGACGCGCTCTCGCGTGCCGTTTTCACCGTTGACGGGAAAGAAATAGCCTCGCTTCCGCTTTTTGCTGAGTCTTCCGTCGAAAGGCTCGAGCAAAAAACGTCGATCATCGATCGCATTCTCAAATTTCTCGGAAGATAAAGTTCACCGAAAGGTTAAACCATGGCCCTTATCAGACTTCAAAAATATTTTACCGACTGCGGGATAATGTCACGCCGTGCCGCCGAAGCCGAGATCGAGAAAGGTCTTGTACTCGTCAACGGAGTCACAGCTACCCTCGGTTGCAAGATCGACCCCGAGCACGACGTCGTTCTGTATAAAAACCGCAAGATCAAACCGAGTCAAAACAGCGGCACGCGTCGCTGTACATACGTGCTTTTAAATAAGCCTGTCGGTTACGTCAGCACGATGTCCGACGAAAAGGGAAGACCCACTGTAAAAGATCTCACGCGCGGCGTTCACGCACGTGTTTACCCAGTCGGAAGACTCGATATGTATTCCGAGGGGCTTCTTCTCATGACCGACGACGGAGAGCTCACCAATCGCATGACACACCCCTCTCACGGGCTCACAAAGACATATATCGCAAAAATACCGTCATCGGTAAACGCCGACGATATCGAGCGTATGTCCGAGCCGTTTGAGATCGACGGACGCATGATAAAGCGTCCCGATATCACGCTTCTCGAAAGCACTCCGACGCTCTCAAGCGTGAAAATAGTCCTCTCCGAGGGCAGAAACCGCGAGATCAGAAGAATTTGCGAAAGAGCGGGACTCAAGCTCATCGGACTTCGCCGAGTTGCCATCGGTGAGCTGTCCGACGACTCTCTGCCGCTCGGAAAATACCGTTTTCTGAACCCAGACGAAATCGAGTATTTAAAATCGATCTAAACCCGAAAACGGGCAAAACTTACATATTTTTACGGAGATAATTATGCTTCTTGTTAAACCGCTTCCCGATGCATCCGCCGCTAAGGAGCTTTGCGAGCTCTGCGGCGCACCGTATTCGGAGGACTGCTATACATACTTTGCCGCAGATGTAAACGAAGACGCAACGGCACTCAATCATATCATCGGTGTCTGCTCTTGCAGAATACGCGGAAACTCGAATATGCTCACACAGCTTCTTTCCGCGCCCGGTGTGGATGACGAGGAAGCCCTTATGATAATGGCACGCACGGTGCTGAACTTCATGTACCGTTGCGATGTTGCAAAAGTAACGGCCGACGAAGCCTACGTCGCGCCGACGCTCGCCGAAAAGCTCGGGTTTTCACGTGACTCCGACGGCGCACTCTCGCTCGATCTTGTCGAGTTCTATAAATCGCCCTGCAAATTTTCGCACCACTGATTTTATCCGAGTTTAATACCACATATTTCGACGGGAGGTGTACCGAGTGAAGCTTGTCAAAGAAAGCTCTGTCTCAACTTTAAGAAACATCGGAGAAAGTCGCCACCGCGCATTTAACAAAGTCGGCGTCGAGACACTTTCGGAACTTATCCGTTACTATCCCCGCGCATATCAGAATCGCGGAAACACTCATACACTCTCCGAGATAAAAGAGCTTGTCGGAAAGGGAATATCGGGGCCGTTCTCGGCGATCCTCACGGTCGGAAGCGTCCCGAGAGCACACCTCATCAGACGCGGTCTCACTCTCTTAAAATTTCGCGTGTTCGATGATGACGGCTCTTGCGAAGTAACGTTTTTCAATCAGGGATTTTTAAAAGACGCTTTCGCCGTCGGCGCATCATTCCGATTCTGGGGGAGATTTGCGCTGTCTCACGGAGCTCTGTCACTTGCTTCGCCGCTTTATGAGCCGTGCGTCGACGGAGCTGAGCTTGATCCCATAACCCCCGTGTACCCGCTGACATCAGGTCTGTCACAAAAGATCGTTCATACTGCCGTCAGTGACGCCCTGCACGCCGTATTGCCATCCCTTCAAGAATATTTGCCGTCCGAAACGCTCGAGGCCGAGTCGCTTCCGACGCTGGCTTATGCGATAAAGAACATACATTTTCCCGAGTCGACCGAGGCTCTCGAAAAGGCGAAGCGACGTCTTGTCTTCGACGAGCTGTTCTTAGCTTCATGCTCGCTCGGTATGCTCGGGCAAAAGCAGAGAACATCTTCTCGCGCGGTGATGCAAAATACCGATATTCGCGCATTCAGAGCCGCTCTGCCTTATCGCCTTACCTCAGCGCAGGATGTCGCGCTCTCGCAGATCGTAAATGATATGAAAAGCCCATATGCCATGAACCGTATGCTCACGGGAGATGTCGGTTCGGGTAAAACCGCCGTAGCGGCGGGAGCGGCGTATATTTGTCTGCAAAACTCTTACGACTGCCTGTTCATGGTTCCGACAGAGATCCTTGCGGTGCAGCATTATAACGATCTGTCATCACTCTTTTCGCGTCTCGGTTACAATGTTCTCCTTCTGACGGGAAGCACACCCGCCGCAGAGCGACGAAAAGTCATAAGTGCACTGTCCGCCGCAGATGATCCGACTCTCGTTATCGGCACGCACGCATTGCTGTCTGATGACATAGTCACGCACAAGCTCGGACTTGTCATCATAGACGAGCAACACCGCTTCGGAGCTGTGCAACGTGCAACACTTGCGGAAAAATCCGCGGGAGTCTCGACGCTCACCATGAGCGCGACACCGATCCCGCGCAGTCTTTCTCTCGTTATGTACGGAACTCTCGACGTGTCGTCGATAAACGAGCTTCCCGCAGGCCGTCAGCCTGTCGATACCTTTGTCGTCAACGAAAATTACCGCGAGCGACTTGATATGTTTATCAAAAAGCAGATCGACGCAGGTCACCAGGTATACATCGTCTGTCCCGCGATAGACGAGCCGACCGAGAAAGAAAAGAAAGAGTCCGACAGTCTCGAAGAAGCGGCCGATATCGTGCTTTTTGACGAAGAAATTCGCGAAGAAGAGCCTCCTCTGAAAGCGGCCGCTGTGTACGTCGAGCAACTCAAAAACAGACTTCCGATGCTGAACGCGACACTTTTGCACGGCAAGATGAAGCAAAACGAACGCGAGAAGATAATGGCACAGTTTTCTCGCGGAGAAATAGACGTGCTCGTCTCGACTACAGTTATTGAGGTCGGAGTCAATGTGCCGAACGCAACTCTTATGATAGTCGAAAATGCGGAGCGATTCGGGCTCTCACAGCTTCATCAGCTCAGAGGACGCGTTGGACGCGGAAGCGCAAAATCGTATTTCGTCCTCGTCTCCGACGCCAAAGGCGAACGCGCACGCGAGCGACTTAAAACGATCAAAAACTGCCGCAATGGATTTGATATCGCCATGGCAGACCTCTCACAACGCGGCGCAGGCGATCTCTTTTCGGAGAGCGGTATCGTCAGACAGCACGGCGCGTCATCACTGCTTCTTGCATCCGCTTGCCGCGACTGTGACCTAATAAGCTCCGCCGCCGCATCGGCATCGGCTCTCCTCGCATCCGACCCGCTCCTCGAAAGGGAAGATCACGAATCCCTTCGTCGTGAATGTGAACGCTTCGCGGGCGAAAAGCAAAGCTATATGAACTGAAAAAACGCCCCGAATGCTGTCATTCGGGGCGTCGGCGATATTATAAGTTGATATTTGACTCAGCAGTCGCAAAAAGTCTTTATGACCTTGACCGCGCCGTCGACTCCGGTCTTTGAGGAATTTACGATAAGATCGTAATTTTCGATCCGTCCCCATTTCTTACCGGTGTAGTAGTTGTAATAATTCGCGCGTCGCTTGTCTGTCTTTACGACGAGATCCTTGGCCTTGGCCTCGCTTACCTCGCTGCGCTTTGACACGACATCAACACGAGAATCGAAATCGGCGGTAATAAATACGTGCGCCACATCCTCCATTTCGGCGAGAATGTAGTCCGCGCAACGTCCGACGATGACCGCGCTTTCGTCTTTCTCGTATATCTCACGAATCAAATTCGACTGTACGATGTACAGCTTGTCGTTAAGCGGGACGTTAATGTGCTCAACCCCGCGAGCGTAAACCGACGATCCGAGCGCGAGCGTGTAAAGCAAGCTGTTCGCCGCTTTTTCATCCGCCTCGCCCAAAATGTCCTTGTTATACCCGCTCTTTTCGGCAGCCATCGAAATGAGGTCTCTGTCGTAATACTTGCACCCGAGCTCCTGAGCGAGCTGCTTGCCGATCTCTCTTCCGCGACTTCCGTACTGTCTTGCGATCGTAATGATACGTTTCTTCATGGCTTATCCTACCTTTCTTACGAGCTTATGAGCTGTTCTGACTACATTATATCACAAAACGACGGATTTGTACATAAATTTTCAAAAACTTTTGGTGCAAAAGGCAAGTTTTTTTGTCGGGCATCAAAAAGCGAGATACATCATCAACATCCGATATCTCTCGGATAAGGAGCATTATAATGATACTGTTATCCGTGCGATTTACGGAAAGACGCCTTTCTCACGTCGACGAGCACGCGCTCGGTCTGTCACTGCGTGACGAGCTCATCGGCCGATATGCCGACACATCCGTATCGCCTATTTTCGCCGTGCACGAAAACGGTAAGCCTTATATAAAAAACTCGAGTGTTACCTACTCGATCTCGCACACCGATGGGTGCGTCGTCTGTGCGGCGTGCGTGCCGTATTCCGCAAAAGCCGCAGAGCTCCCTATCCTTGAGAGCTCTGCTACTGACGACGGCGTATATCTCATAGACCGTGAGATATACGCGAGAGAGCTCGGCGTTGACGTTGAGTACATTAATGCCGACCGACCGCAAGAGCGCACGGAATCTGTCGCGAAGAGATATTTCAGCGAACAAGACATTAAACTGCTTTCCGCATCCGCAGACAAAGCTCGCACCTTTTTCGCGCTTTGGACAAAGTACGAAAGCATCGTGAAATGCTCCGGGGACGGACTTATCGCAATACGCAGTGTCGCCTCCGAGAAGTTGCCGACGGATTTTCAAACGACGGGATTCTTACTTGAGCACAGCGGCAAGCTGTACGCCCTGTCGCTCTGCACCTCAAAAAACGCGCTCACACGCTGACGCTGTACTTTTTCACACTGCAAAGCGAGTTTATCACAGCCCACATCTGCGGAAAATAGTTCATGATATTCCAAACTCCGATCCCGCCGAGCGAATGCTCGAATGTGAGCATCATAGCGTTCTCGATGCTTCTCGCGTTTTTAAACCAAAGCTCGTGCTTGACCGCGTCGCTGAATGTCTCGGGACGGTCGTAATACGTGAAGTACGGCGACATTGCCGTCTCGTCAAATAAAATATTCGCGCCCTTTGAACGCGCAAGAGCTACGGCCTCGGTATTTGAAATTTTCGTCACCGCGCTCACACCTCGCACATAGGGAAGTGCCAAGTCGTAACCGTAGTTCGACAAGCCGTGCACTACGCGCTCACTCGGTATCACGCTCACAGCATATTCTACGTCCTCTCTCACGCGATCTGTCAAAGGCTCGGACATCCGTGACCCGTGTGAATGTCCGAGCTCATATGTCTTCAAAAACACTCCGTCTGCCGCATCACCGAGAGCAACGTAATCGTCTCCACCGTAATTCTGTCCTTTTTGATCCGGGCCGTATTTCGGCGCGAGCGAGACAAAGACCTTTAATTCGCCGAACCTCTCCTTCAACATTTTTACAAACTCCGCATACTCGCCCGCAAGTTCGCGCGGCACGTATTCAATGTCAATATCGACCCCGCCAAAACCATACCGCACTGCCGTATCATACGCGTGATCGATCACTTTACCGCGCAGCGTCGCGTCGACCGACAAATGCCGCACAAGCTTTTGCGAAAACTTTCCGTCGGAGTTCAGTGAAGTCAAAACGAAAATCGGAAGCGTTGAATATTCTCGCGCCACAGCGTTTAGTGCTGCGATATCACCGCTCGGCTCGGATACCTCTCCGTCGTCACCTATACCGTACGAAAATACCGAAAGGTATGTAAGATACGGCAGTGTGCGACGGAGAGTATTTTTATCGATGCTCGGGTACGCATATCCGCAAATCGAGATTTCTCCGTATTTCGGTTTGTCATAGGAGATATTCAAAACCTGCCCCGGAAAAACGCTTGCCTCGCCGTCGAGCACGGGATTATTTCTGTATAGTGTATTTACGGATATGCCCGCTTTCCGTGCAACCGAGTAAAGAGTCTCCCCGCCTCTCACAGTATGCGTGCGGCTCGGAAAAAGGATAACAAGATCCTGTCCCGGCACAAGATGTGACGCGTCGGTCAAAAAATTGTCGGTTATGATACGCGACGGCGGCACACCGAAGCGTCTCGCGACAGAAAAAACGCTGTCACCGCTTTTTACTTCATAAATTATCATAATTAGCCTCCCGCATTTATTAAAATCGGTGAAAATGCTCCGTGTCATGCCATATTCGCGTCGCTTCGACGCAAAATACACGAAACATCCGCCGCATATATTTTTCCGTAACGGAAATACTGTTATTGCTCAAGTATTATATGACAGAAAGGCGAAAAATATGCTGTGTTCAAATAAGATAACTCATGTCAGCGCACGTGAAATTATCGATTCACGCGGAAATCCCACGCTCGAAGCGACCGTTATTCTTGAAGATGGCTCGCGCGGCACTGCGGGAGTTCCGTCCGGTGCGTCAACGGGGCGTCACGAGGCCTGCGAGCTTCGCGACCGCGACTCAGGGCGTTACGGCGGCAAAGGTGTTTTAAAAGCCGTTGAGAACGTAAACACGATACTTTCGGAAAAGCTGTGCGGCATGGTCTGCAATCAGGGAATGGTGGACTGTGTGATAATAAAAGCCGACGGAAGCGAGGACAAATCACATATCGGCGCAAATGCAACGCTTGCCGTCTCTCTTGCGGCGGCTAAGGCGGGCGCAAGCCATGCAAAGATACCGCTTTATCGCTATATCGGAGGCGTCAGCGGAGTCCGTCTGCCGATACCGATGATGAACATTCTGAACGGAGGAGCACACGCCGCAAATAATCTCGACATTCAAGAGTTTATGATCGTCCCCGAGGGCTTTGATACCTTCGCAGACGCACTTCGCGCGGGCTGTGAGGTGCATCACGCACTGTCCGATATATTAAAGCGCGACGGTCATTCAAGCTGTGTAGGCGACGAGGGCGGCTGTGCACCGAATCTGACCGATGAAAGGGAAGCACTCGACTATATCATGAAAGCCGTCGAAAAAGCGGGATATTCGTCGGACGAGATCAAGATCGCGCTCGACTGCGCCGCCTCGGAGTGGGCAAGCGACACAGGCTACCGACTGCCGAAAAGCGGTGAGAGGGCAAGCGCGACGGAGCTCATTGACCGTCTTGAAGCTTTAATTGAAAACTATCCGATAATCTCCGTCGAAGACCCGCTCGGCGAAGACGATGAGGCGGGGTGGTGCGAGCTGACAGAACGTCTCGGTGAAAAGATCATGCTCGTAGGCGACGACTTTTTCGTGACAAATCCGCGACGCGTAAAGCGCGGTATCGAGCTCGGCGCGGCAAACGCGGTTTTAATTAAGCCGAACCAGATCGGCACACTGAGCGAAACGCTTGAAGTCGTTCGCGTCTCGTCAAGAAGCGGATACGAGCGAATACTCTCCCACCGATCGGGAGAAACGTGCGACACGACGATAGCAGACATCGCCGTCGGCGTCAACTGCGGATATATCAAAACTGGCGCACCGTGCCGAGGTGAGCGCACCTCAAAATACAACAGGCTCCTTGAAATCGCCGCAGAGCTCGGCTCTTGCGCCGTATTCGGTATTTAAATGATATAAGGCTTCCCGTAAAACCCATGCGGGAGGCCTTATTCGCCTTATAGTTGCGATTTAATTGGGATGTAAATAAAAAATTACAGATATACTCTTGTTATTTGCCGAAAAATGAGTTATACTTTATAAGGCGATTTTTATTCCGACCGAAATCAACCGAAAGGAGCGGCAGTATGCATCTTTCATCTCACGGCTTTACCTCGGAAAGATCACATATCACACGCGTCAATACCGACTGTGAGCACGGTCTGTCATCGGCTCAGGTTCGGGAGCGAATTGCGGGCGGATGGGGCAATACTCCCGTTGAATCACCGACCAAAACCGTAGGGCAGATAATTTCGGGAAACGTATTTACATACTTCAATATGCTTTTCTTCATTATCGCCCTCGCACTGATACTTGTAGGCTCATTCAACAATCTCTCGTTCATGGTCATCATCCTCGTGAATTTGATGATCGGTATCGTGCAGGAGATAAATTCAAAGCGAACGCTCGACTCCCTGAATCTTCTCACCGAGCCGCATATCAAAGTTATACGCGACGGGCGGGAATTCAGCGTGCCGACGGAAAAGCTCGTCATCGACGACGTTATCCTGCTCGGCGCGGGAAATCAGATTTGCGCCGAGCAGGATAACGT
>CAYWTG010000058.1:0-8905 GCA_964461155.1 uncultured Ruminococcus sp. | reverse complement strand
ATCGCCGACTGCAACGGGCTGGGACTCGAGCATTATTTCGGCCGCCGCGCACGATGGAGCTGTCTTCGCGGGCTCGAGTGCATGAAGATCGAGACGCGCACGGGCGAAAAGACGGTGGTCTTCGCGGGCGGCAAGAACGCGGACGCGTACAAGCGAATTCGCGGAAACTCCTACGGGATGTGGATAGCCACGGAGATAAACCTGCATCACGATTCGATGATAAAGGAGGCGTTCAACCGTCAGCTTGCCGCGCGTGGGCGGCGCGTATTTTGGGATCTGAACCCCACCTCGCCGACCTCGCCGATCTACCGCGACTACATTGATCTCTACGAAGAAAAGACGCGCTCGGGCGAGCTTCCCGCAGGGTATTACAACTACGGACACTTCACCATCCGCGACAATCCCACGGTGAGCGAGGAGAGACTTCGCGAGATCATGGCGCAGTACGACACGGAGTCCGTCTGGTACAGGCGCGACATTCTCGGCGAAAGATGCGCCGCGGACGGGCTTGTGTATCCGTATTTTGTCTCCCACAGTGACGAGGTTTTGAAAAGTCGAGACGAGATCTCGGAAAACTCTGTCCGATACATTACCATCGGCGTGGATTTCGGCGGAAATCGCTCGAAAAGTGCGTTTTGCGCCTGCGCGATGATGGCAGATGACTCGATCTGCATCGTGGCGGACGGCGAGCTCGGCGGGAAGAAGGGTGAGCTTGACCCGACGCGTCTTAATCGCGAGTTCTTATCATTCGTGCGTCACGTTCGCTCGCTTTTCCCGAACACGGCGATAAAATACGTCTTTTGCGACAGCGAGTCGCAGTACCTTATCAACGGACTTCGGAGCTTCATGAGGCGCGAGGGGGAGACGCTCGATATCGGAGAGTCGAAAAAGTGCCCGATACACGACAGGATCGATTTCGTAAACTCCATGCTGGCGCAGGGGAGGTTTTCCGTCTGCCGCGAGTGCGAGCACGTCATACGCGCCCTCGGCGAGGCCGTATTCGATCCCGCGTCCGAGCGCGACGTGAGACTTGACAACTTTACCTCGGATATCGACATTCTCGACGCCATGGAATACTCGTTCGAGCGGTATATGAAAAGGCTCATCTGAGCCGAAAAAGAAAGGGATGATACTTTGGACAATGCAGTGACAGAATATCTCGCCGAAGTGCACGGCATCACGGTGGGAAACACGATCTACAGGCACATTGCCGAGTGGGACGCTTGGCGGCGCGGATATTACAAGCCGTTCCACAGCTTCATGGAGGGACGCGCCGGCGGGGTGCCCGTGATGCGCGAGCTCTACCGACTCAACATGGCGCAGAAGATCTGCGAGGACTGGGCGACGCTCCTTTTCGGCGAGCAAACCTACATCCACGCCGATGACAGCTTTACCTCGAACTGGCTGTCGGGGCGTGACGGCGAGCACGGATTTATCGGTGATACATCTCTCATTCGCCGAAGCTGTGCTCTTGCGGAGAAAGCGTTCGCGCTCGGTACGGGCTGCGCCGTGCTTCGCATCGACTCGGCGGACATTAAGGACGGGCACCTCTTGCCGAGCGCGAGAGCGCGACTTCGCATCGAGACTGTCGACGCGCAGTGCATCGTGCCGATCTCAGTCGGCGGCGACGGGATGACGGAGGCGGCGTTTGTGTCGGAAACGAGCGAGCGCGGGCGAAATCTCGTGTACATTGAGCTCCACCGTCTTGAGGATGACGGATATGTTATAACGAACGAATGGCTCGAGCGACGCGACGGCGAGCTCGTGAGACTGCCGCAGAGGGGCGGCGTGCCGCACGTGATACACACGCACTCTCCGATACCGTTTTTCTCGGTACTCACGCCTGCCGTGACCAACTGCATCGACGAGAGATGCGGGCTCGGCGCGTCGGTGTATGCACAGGCGACGGACTGTCTGCGCGGAGTCGATCTCGCGTTCAACAACTTCTGCCGCGATTTGAAGCTCGGCGGTAAAAAGGTGTTCATAAACCGTGCGCTCGTCGTGCGTGATGAGGCGGGGAATACTTTTACACCTGACGACGTGGCACAGCAGCTATTTATGACCGTCGGCGACAGCGACCTTGCGGAGGAGACGATGATAAGCGAGCACAATCCGAGTCTCAGAACGGATGAAAACGCGGCGGCCGTACAGCATCAGCTCGATTATCTGTCATTCCGTTGCGGCCTCGGCACGCGTCACTACCTCTTCTCGGGAGTGCAGGGCAAGGCACAGCTGACCGCGACGCAGTATACGGGCGAGCGGCAGGATCTGATCCAAAACACCGCGCGACACAGGCTCAGTGCGGAAAAATATCTCATCGGTATCACCCGTGCGGCACTTTGGGCGGCAAGACACGTGCTCGGCGAGGCCGTCGACGAGAATACGTCACTCAAAGTGAGCTTCGACGACAGCTATTTCATCGACTCCGAATCCGAGCGCGAGCGAGATCGCGCGGAGGTTGCGGCTGGGCTGATGCTCCCGCACGAATTTCGCATGAAATGGCGCGGCGAGAGCGAGGAGGCGGCGCGCGAGATACTTTCGGGAGGAGGTGAGAAAAATGAAGCAGAGTGACAAGGCGGAGCACGGCGCAGAGACGTTTTCGCAGAGCTTTGACGGCGGAAGTGAGGCTTTGTCGGCGACAGTGTACGGCGCGGAGGCGTCGGGCGGCACGATGACGGGTACCGAAAACTCCGCCGTGCGCGACGAGGTGAGTGCTCTTACCGTGCAGCTTGAGGCCGAGCGTGCGCGTCACGCGGAGGAGCTCGCGCGTCTTCGCGCGGAGAGTGCGCTTCGAGAGGCGTTGATACGCGGCGGCGCGTACAATCCGACGGTTGCCATCGGTGCGATCGACTTTTCCGATATGGCGGGCGACGAGCGCGAGCTTCGCCTCATGGCGGAGCGAAAGACGGCGACACTGCGAGGCAGTGATCCTTACCTCTTCCGTGCGGTACGGCACGGACTTTCAACGGGCTCGGCGCACGGCACGACGAGCGACGACCCGGACGACCTGACCGACAGCGAATACTACAGCAGGCGGCATATGTGACCGTCTGACACGAATCTTAAAAAACGAAAGGATAAAGAAAGATGGCAAATTCATTTATTTCAGTAAAGCAGATCGCGCGTGAGACTCTTCCGAGACTTATCGACAATCTCGTCTTCCCGAATCTCGTTTACCGCGACACGGCTCCCGCGGGAGCGGCGAAGAAGGGCGATACCGTAAGCGTTCGCCGCCCCGTGAAGCTCACGGCGGAGAATTTCGTCAGTGAGACGGGAGTCACCGCGCAGAGCATCAGCGAGGACTGCGTCAGCGTGAAGCTCGACCACATCGCGACGGTCGACGCGGAGGTGACGGCTCTCGAGGGCGCGCTCGACTTCGACTCTCTCACGAGACTTTTCATCGAGCCCGCAGCGGCGGCTCTCGCAGAGAAGATCAACAGCGACGGACTTGAGCTTTACCGCGACATACCCTACATTGCGGGACGCGCGGGCACTCCTCCCTGTATGCTCTCCGATTTCGCCGAGGCGGCGTTCATGCTCGACACGAATCGCGTGCCCACCTCGGGCAGACGCGCGGTCTGGAGCCCCGAGGCGACGGCGGGATTTAAGCAGATCCCGACACTTGTGAACGCGGACAAGTGCGGCAACACGACCGCTCTCAGAAGCGGAAGCATCGGCGAGGTCTTCGGCATCGAGAACTACATGACGCAGGCGGTGCGAACTCACAACGCGGGCACTCTCTCGACAACGACGGGCGGTCTTTCCGCCGTCGACAGCGTCACCGACTCCGACACCATCACGATAAAGGGTACGGGTCTTGCCGGAACTCTCGTGCGCGGCGACATACTGAAGGTCGGCTCGAAGTCCTTTACCGTCACCTCGGGCGGTACTGCCTCCGACGGCAAGATCACCGTCAGCGTATACCCCGCCGTTACGGCGTCCGCAGACGAGAAGGTCGTCTTCTACGGTGATCACAAGGCGAACCTCGTCTTCCACCCGAGCGCGTTCGCGTTCGTGACACGTCCGCTTTCCACCCCGGCGGGAGTCGAGAGCTACGTCACGACTTATAACGGTATCTCGCTGAGAGTCGTGCGCGGCTACGACATGAAGTTCAAGCGTGAGATGCTCTCCATGGACGTGCTTTACTCTTTCGCGACGCTCTATCCCGAGCTCGCCTGCCGCTTCATGGGCTGATAAAGAGTAAGAAAGGTCGGCGCGATATGAATAAATTCGATTACGAATACTACAGGGAAAGCTACTGCGGTGTGCTCGACGAGGTGCTGTTTTCACGCTTTGCCCCGACGGCGTGCGACATTATTTCGCTCCTTGTCGGATTCGACTGCACCGAAAGCGGCGACGCGGCGATCCTTCGTGCGCTCTGCCTTGAGTGCGACTGTCTCGAAAGGCAGTCGCACACGGTGGGGCTCGGTCGCGAGAGCCTCGGAGACTATTCGGCGGAGTTTTCGTCCGACGGTATTTGCAAGAGCTTCGGTTGTCACGTGTCGGGCGAGGTCATCGCCGCGCTTTGCCGCGGGGGATATCTGACGAGGTGGGCGTGATGGAGTCTTGCTCGGTTTTGAAGCTTCTCGTGCCGTGCGACGAAACCGGTGCGCTCGGCGCGTACCGCGTATACTTTGTGCGCGGAGCATTTCTCGATCACAGCTTAAAAAAGGGAGGCTTTGCGGGGAGCATATATATCCTCGAGAGGGATTGCTCCGTCAGCGAGCTCGACGCGGCTTGTACCGAGTCCGATTTGCCCGCGAAGTCGTGCGTCGGACTTCCGAAGATATTCCCGGGGTGTCTTGTGTCGCTCGAGCTTGCGGACGGTGTGCCGAGCGGCGTCTTCGATGCGGACGGCGCGGCGAAAACCGAGGGCTGTATGCGCGTTATGGCCTGCGAATACCGCCGAGGTCACAGCGCGGGATATGTAAAGCTGACTGTGGCGTAGAAGCTTGTGCGGGAAAATAAAAATCAGCCGCTTTTCGCGGCGGAACGGAGATCATATGACGGAAAAATCACTTCTCGGGGAACTTGTTGCGCTGTTTGACGGCGTGACGGACAAGCTGTGCCCGATACTTGCCGCGCAAACGCTGTCGCTCCCGTCGACATTCGTGAAAATCGAAAAAGCGGAGAAAAATGCCGCCGTCGGCACGTTTGACGTGACATTTCACCTGATACACCGCTATCGCGAGCTTGACCCCTCCGATGCGATGCGTGCGTTCTCTTATGTGGAGCGTCTGTGCGAAGGTGCGCGGGAAACGGGAAAGATCGGCGAGGTGACGCTGAAGGGAGCGACCACGCTCGCGGACGGCGCGACGGGCGAATGCTCGGCTGTTTTGCACTATGCCGCCTCGGCGGCGAAATGCGAGCTTACGGTCGGGACCCTGCCGCTGTCGACGTACATTTTGGCCGCCTCGATCTGCGACGAGGGCATAATCCGCGAGAGCTTCTATATCGAGCGAGCCGAAGCGTCACGACACCGCGTCGGAGGCGAGTGTACCGTAAAGCTGACTTTGACCTGCGACGGCGTCGCGAAGATATGCCGCCTGTTTGCGTCGTGCCCGACCTCGCTCGTCTGCTCCGTCGGCTCGCTTGCCGTAAAGGGAGATTTCGTGCTCGCGGAGCTGTGTGCCGATGATGTTATGACCTGCTCTCTTCGTTCGTCGGGAGAGGTCACATACGGCACGGTGGGCGAAGATGGAAAGTTTGAAAAATTCGCCTGAGGCGGTAGGCAACGATGAGATTTTTGAAAAGTTCGGATAAGGAGGAAACGATGAAAGAAACAATCACGATAAGCCTCTCGGCACTGCCGGATGAGCTTATCTTTTCGCAGAGCTCGCCGCTGAGACTGCTCGCGGACACGCTTTCGGGCTTTGATTTTCCGAAAATGAACGTGGAGTGCGCACCGGACAACGGCGGCAGGTCGACTTATATGAAAAAGTGTGAGCTGACATCGAGAGTCATAACGCTCGGCTTTGAGGTCACGGACATGAGACTTTGGCGAGAGGTGCGCGACAAGATATCGCGAATGATGACGCTCGGGCGAGTGATCACGTTGCGCACGGTCTTCCTCGGGCGAAGCCGCCGATGCGAACTTTTACCGTACAGAGAACCCGAATACAGCTTCGAGAGCTTTTCGGACAGGGCGAAAGTGAAGCTGAGCTTCGTCGGACGCTCGAACTACTTCACGGAGGACGTGACGTACAAGGGCTCGATCCCGCACGGCCGCGCGGCGTGCACGTTTCCACTGACCGTGCTTAAAAGCGGCGCGCTCATGTCGCTTTCGGGGCCGAAAAACGCCGCGCAAATATATAATCCGGGCGACACGGACTGCCCGATAAAGTTCGAGCTGTACGCGGACGGCAGCGTGACCGACCCGTCGGTGATGCTCGGGGAGAGGAAGATCACACTGCACTGCGTCATGTCGGCTGGAGACAGCCTGACGGTGAAAAGCGGGTGCTCTTGGCATCTTGTGACGCCGTACGGCGGGACATACACGGGAGTCGACCGCACGAGCCGATTCTTCTCGCTGCCGCCCGGCACGTCGACGGTTGTTTTAAATGCGGCAAAGGGCGCGGGAATGCTTCGCGGGTCGTTTGAGTTTGAGCCGCGATATCTCGGAATGTGAGGTGGACATGGAGTTTTGCCTTTTGAACGACTCGCTCGCTGTCGTGGGGTATCTTAACAATATCGTAAAAGCCCGCGTGACGCGACGTTTTTTCGCACCGGGCGAAATCGAGCTGACGACTTCACGAATCCCGACGATCCCCGATTCGGCGCACTACATATACGAGGCGAAGCACGGCGTGTGCGCCGTCATCGAGAAGATGAGACGCGGCGAAGACGGAGAATGCGTCATCGGCGGGCGCACGGCGGAGTGTCTGCTCGAGCGACAGCTGTTGAAAAAAGAGGGATACTACATCGGAAGCGTCGCGGGAGCGGTGAATCTCATTTTACAGCAGTACGTGCTTACGGGAGGCGTGTTCCCGACGCTTCGCATGGGAAAAACGGACTCTCTGCCGGGAAACGAGAAGCTCAGATTCGAGTGGATGAGCGTCTCGGAATGGCTCTACCGAGCACTTGCGCGCTACGGCGCGTCATATAAGCTCGACCTTGCGGACGGCGACGACAAATTCACGTTCAACACCGTCACGGGGCAAGATTTGACTTCGTCCGGTGACATTGCGGGCGTCATCATCCGAGAAGAAGACGGCTCGCTTGAGGGCGCGCGCTTTTCGCTCGACGGCAGCGACTACGCGAACGTGCTGTGCATCGTCGGAAACGACGGACGATATGCGACGATCCCCGAGACGGTGAGCGTTGTCGGACTTGAACGGCGCGAGGCTTTTCTCGAGGCGCGTGATATTTACCCGACGTCATTCAGCACGGACGATGCGTACTTTGCCGCACTGAGAGAGCGCGGTGAGGGACATCTGTCGGCGTATCGCGAGAGGGTGAGCTTCTCGGGCGAGGTCACCGGAGGAAAGTATCACCGATTCGGCACGGACTACACCCTCGGCGACATATGCACGGTCGAGCTTTCGAGCGGTATTTCGCTGTCGCTTCGCGTCTGCTCGGTGACGTACACATACGAAAACGGCGCGGAGCTCGTGCACGTCGGCTTCGGAGGCGACATCTCGTCGTCGGCAGTGCAGAGCATCACGGCATAAACGAAAGGAATTTGATATGAACATAACAACCGAAACGACGCTTGCGGGCGGGATGTACGACTCGACGAAGATCGTCGACACGGTGAACGGATTTCCCGTTGGAGACAAGGCGGTGAGCAGTGCCTTTATCGCGTCGATGATATCCTCGCTGATAGGCGACGGAGTGATAAACACCGGAAACGGTGACTTGTCGGTCATTCCCGCAAGCGGGCTCTCGATAAAAATAAAAGCGGGCACGGCGTGGGCGCGAGGATACATGGCGCGACTCGACGGTGCCCTCACGGCGGAGCTCAGTGCAGGGCACGAATACACGGTGTTCGTGCGTCAGGACTACGCGCTCGGAGAGGCGACGGTGTGCATCTGCGAGGACAACGACGGAAGCATTCCCTCACGCGTGGGCGGCAGATACGATCTCGTTCTCGCGAAAGTGAAGATCCCTGCCGGCGCACTCGTCGTAAACGAGGCGATGATAACGGACTGCCGCGCGAACACGACGCTTTGCGGCTTTGTGACAAGTCGCCTCGCGTGAGCATAATATAAAGAGGACGCACGGAGGAGATTTTGAATGAAGATCATGCTTGACCCCGGCCACGCGGGGGAATATTATAACGCCTCGCCCGTCGTCGCGGGGTACTTTGAGTCGGCGATGACGTGGAAGCTCGCCGAAAAGCTGCGAGGCGCACTCGAAAAGCGCGGCTTTGAAGTCGCGCTCACGCGAGATAATATCGATGAAGACCCGGAGCTGACCGAGCGAGGCCGCCGCGCGGCGGGGTTTGACTTGTTTTTGTCGCTGCACTCGAACGCCGCCTCGGATGAAAATATCGACGCGCCGTGGCTGATTCACTTCGCACGCGACAGAGAGTCGAAGCTCGATGAGGAAAGCGAGCGAGCGGCACACGCGCTCGGCGACGCCGTGGCGAAAGTCCTCGGCACATCCGCTCCGTTTTATTACACGAAGAAATGCGATTTCGACCGAGACGGCGACGGAAAGTTAAACGACGAGTGGTACGGAGTGCTGTTCGGCGCGAAAAGCGTCGGAGTCGCGGGAGTGATAGTGGAGCACGGCTTTCACACGAACGCGAGATGCGCGAGGATGCTTATGCGAGACGACGTGCTCGAAAGCCTCGCGGAAGCTGAGGCGACAGCTCTCGCGGAGCTGTACGGGATGAAAGGAGGCGGCGAAATGGCGGAAAATGAAAAGATGCGTGAGATGGAAAAGCGACTCGAGGCACTGG
>CAYWTG010000057.1:0-8928 GCA_964461155.1 uncultured Ruminococcus sp. | reverse complement strand
TCTCGTTTCGGTATTACTTTGTAAATTCGCGAATAAGCTCGCGCGTTCCGTCGGCGAAGTCTTCCGAGTCAAACTTTCCGTAGCGAATGAGCTCGCGCACATATGTTGAGCTGACGCAGGTGAATTCCGCGCGAGAGGGCAGGAGTACCGTTTCGAGCGACGGGTCGAATCTGCGCGATATTTCGGAAAGCTCATATTCATAAGCAAAGTCTGCCGTGTTTCTGACTCCCTTTACGATGTACCGCGCTCCGAGCTCTCGAGCGGCGTCCGTCGTGAGTCCCGAATACAGCTTCGGTGTGATATTCGTTATCCCGCGTGCGCGCATGGCGTCTGCGGCGGCGTTCATAATGCTGAGCCTTTGCTCACCCGTGAAAAATCCGCCTTTCTTTTCTGCGTTGACGAGTATCACGGGGTATACGTGATCGAACAGCTCGGCGGCAGTCTCGAAAAGTGCCGTGTGTCCCGCAGTGACAGGGTCAAAGCTTCCGGGAATGATACAGCTTTTCATAATTCGCTCATACCTTTCGGGGTCATTATTTCTTTGCGAGAAGCGTGACTCTCGTTCTTCCGTAAACCGTGCTTCTGAGAAGCTCAAAGCGGTTCATCAGCTCACAGTCGCCCGAGAAAACGTCGCCGAGAACGGACTCCGCAAGCTTTTCGGGGTCTTTTTTCTCGCGATTCTTTTTCTTAGACGGCTTCGTCTCGCTTTCGCAGATGATGTAAGCACCCTCTGCCGTGATGTCGCGCTCGGCTATGATCGAGAGGGAGTCATGCATCAGATCGCTTGCGTAAGGCGGATCGAGCAGGACTATATTGAATTTGTTGTCGTCATTGAATCGGCGAAGAAACGCTTCTGCGGAAATTGCCGAA
Organism: uncultured Ruminococcus sp.; assembly: GCA_964461155.1. Lineage (GTDB taxonomy): Bacteria > Bacillota > Clostridia > Oscillospirales > CAG-272 > RUG11130. The sequence continues at coordinate 8,058 of CAYWTG010000057.1, read as the reverse complement.
ATGCGGCATCTGTCGTAGAGCTTCGCGTGCTTGGCGTTCTTTATTATAAGCTCGACAGCATCGCGGGACTCGTCGATGATCGTGGCGTGAGCCGCACCGCGCGAGAGAGCCTCAAGCGCGAGCTGTCCCGAGCCGCCGAAAAGGTCGAGGACGCGTCTGCCCTCAAGCTCGAACTGTATCATGGAGAACATCGCCTCTTTGACCTTGTCAGACGTCGGACGTGTCGCGTCGGAGTTCAGTGTCTCGAGCTTTGCGCCTCTGGCTGTTCCTGTTATTATTCTCATTTTTATCTCCGTTCCGCCGCGTCGAGCTTACCTCGAGGCGGCCTTGCCTTTGTTTTCGTTAAAATATTTGATGATATTGTCCGCATCCGACTCGCTGATACCGTCGACTTTCGTGAGCGCGGTGTGATCTGCGCGGCGTATTGCCGAAACGGTACCGAAATGCTTGAGAAGCCGCTTTGCCTTTACGGGACCGATCCCGCTGATGCTTTCAAGTGAAGAATGCTTGATCGTGTTACGCTTTGCGCGAGACATACGTCCCACCGTATAGCGGTGTACTTCCTCCTGCAGGGAATAGACGAAGCAGAAAACATCGGTGTGGCGCGAAATATCGATCTCGCCGTCGGGCGAAACTATCGTGCGCGTCTTGTGATGATCGTCTTTGACCATACCGAACACCGGCACGTCATATCCCGCCTCTTCAAGCGCGGCTCTGACGACATTCACATGGCCGACTCCGCCATCAAGAAGAAAGAGATCGGGTGACGGAGCACGTGTGCCGTCGGGAAGCTCTTCTCCCGCGTGCGCCATGCGTCGAAGCACCGCATCGCGCATTGCCGAGTAGTCGTCGGGAGCTCTGAGTGATTTTATCGAGTACGTGCGGTACTCGCTTTTTGTAAGCTTTCCGTCGACTGCCGCGACCATTCCCGCGGTTATATGCTCGCTTCCGAGGTTTGATATATCAAACGATTCGATCCTCTCCGGATAAACCTCAAGCGCGAGAAGTCCCGCGAGTCTCGCGAGCATCTTTTCATTTGCGCGGTTTTTAGATACTTTGTTTTCCGCGTGCGATTTTGCATCCTCGACCGCGAGAGAGCAGAGAGATTTCGACGCGCCCTTCTTCGGTGTGCGCACGGTGACCTTGTGGCCTGCTCGTTCCGTCAGATACTCGCACAAAAGCTCGCTGTCGGCGTCAGATAGCTCGAAAGACAGCAGAACTTCTTTCGGAATATACTCACGCGATGAGTAAAGTCTGGTGATAAATGACATAACGGGAGATTCATCCTCACCGTCCGTTATCGCGACGTCGTCGAAGAGATAATGATCGCGGTCTGCGACATATCCGCTTCTGATATAGAACACCGATATGCTGTCGTGCGATGCCGCAGTGTCCGAGGCCGAGCAAAATCCGAATACGTCGCATTCAACATCTGGAGAGGTGACGGCACTCTGCTTTTCGCCGAGCTTTTTTAACGCCGAGATCGTATCGCGACAGCGTGCCGCTTTTTCGTACTCCATGCGCTCGGAAAACTCATACATCTCATCGGTGAGCGCGCGTATCGCACCCGAGGTTCCGCCGCGCAGTATATCCGCCGCAGTTTGTATGATCTTGCGGTATTCTTCTTTTGATACATTTCCCGTGCACAGACCGACGCAACGCCCGATCTGATAATTCATGCAAGGGCGCGAGCGGCCGATGTCGGCGGGGAAGCTTTTCTTACACGACGGTATGCCGAGCGTGCGCTCGAGAGATGCTATGACCGAGTACACCGTCTGCGTCGACGAATACGGCCCGAAGTAAAGAGCACCGTCTGCAAGACGCGTTCGCGTCATTTTTACCGTCGGATAGTCGGCTTTGATGTTCAGGCGGATGTACGGATACGATTTTGCGTCTTTCAGCTTCATATTGTACTTCGGAGTATGGTGCTTTATGAGCCTGTTTTCGAGCGTTAAAGCCTCCATCTCCGTGGAGCACACGATAAACTCAAAATCGCAAACGGATGAAGCCATCCTGTCGGTTTTTACGTCGTGACTGCCGTGAAAATACTGTGACACGCGATCTCTGAGCGAGCGCGATTTTCCGACATAGATAACATTGCCCGCCTCGCCGCGCATGATGTATACGCCCGGAGACCTCGGGAGTGCCGCGGCTTTCGCTCGGATAGCTTCAATATCTCGCTTTAGCATGGCTGCGATGTCTCCTTTCGCAAAAGGGTGCTAAAACAAAATGCCTTGTCAAAAACGGGCATATCATCGGCTCGTCGGACAAGGCATAATAGTTTTGAGATGATTACTCGGTGAAGCCGGTGTCGATGAGGCTTACAAGACCGTCGATAGCTTCGGTCTCGTCTGCGCCGTCGGCGTAGATGGTTACGGACATTCCCTTAACGATACCGAGAGAGAGAACGCCGAGAAGGCTCTTGGCGTTTACACGTCTGTCGTCCTTTTCAACCCAAATGGAGCTCTTGTAGGAATTTGCCTTCTGAATAAAGAATGTTGCGGGTCTTGCGTGAAGACCGACATTATTTTTTATTGTTACGTCGCGTGAAATCATATTAATCTCCTGCAATATTAAGTAATGGAAAAGGGAACTTATCCCCCATGTGTTGTATATTAGTATTATAGCAAAAACGCAAAATAAAATCAAGAGGATGTTAACATTTTTCTCTCGTCAAACTCAACAAGTAAAATCTCGTCTTTGACCGTTGAGTTGGCGAAAATCAAAATTTAGTAAAAATGAGGGGAAAGCTCAGGCTTTTGCAAGGCCGCTTTTGCGCGCAGCATCGGCAACAGCCGCCGCAATAGCGGGTACGACGCGCTTGTCAAAGGGCGACGGGATTATGTAATCGGCGCAGAGCTCGTCGTCCGAAACAAGTGACGCGAGAGCCAAAGTCGCGCTTTTCTTCATTTCCTCGTTTATGTCGGAAGCACGCGCGTCGAGCACGCCTCGGAAAATGCCGGGAAACGCGAGGACGTTGTTTATCTGATTCGGAAAATCGCTTCGTCCGGTGCCGACGACAGCCGCACCTGCCGCGCGCGCCGCGTCGGGCATGATCTCGGGTGTGGGGTTTGCAAGCGAGAATACGATCGGGTCATGCGCCATCGAGCGGATCATGTCTTCGGTGATGAGTCCCGGACGCGAGACGCCGACAACGGCATCCGCACCGCAGAGCACATCCGCGAGAGATCCCGTCTCGCCGCACGGGTTCGACTCCGCCGCGAGAAGCTCGTGCTCGCTGTTTTCAAAGCTCATTCCGCGAGCGATTGCTCCGCATTTGTCAACATAAATGATGTTTTTGCATCCCATAGCGGCAAGATGTCGGCCTATGGCAGTTCCGGCCGCACCCGCGCCGCATATTACGAGCTTTATTTCCTCCGCATCCTTTTTTACGAGCTTCAGCGCGTTCATCATAGCCGCCGCGACGATTATCGCCGTTCCGTGCTGATCGTCGTGGAAGATCGGAACATTGCACACTTCCTTTAGCTTGCGCTCGATTTCAAAGCATCGCGGCGCGGCGATGTCTTCGAGATTTATGCCGCCGAAAGACTCCGAAATATTTTTCACCGTCATGACGAACTCGTCGGTGTCCTTTGTCGATACGCATATCGGTATCGCGTCAATATCGGCAAACTCGCGGAACAGAAGGCACTTTCCCTCCATGACGGGCATACCTGCGACAGGACCGATGTCGCCGAGTCCGAGAATCGCCGTGCCGTCCGTGATCACGGCAACGGTATTCCATCTGCGCGTAAGCTCATATGAAAGAGACGGGTCTTTTGCGATGGCAAGGCAAGGCTCCGCGACTCCCGGCGTGTAAGCAAGCGCAAGCTCCTCAGCGTCGGTCGCGCGCGCGACGGGCTCTATTCGTATCTTTCCTTTCCATTCCTTATGCTTTTGAAGCGACATACTTCTTATATCCATGGCGAATGCTCCTTTTTGTTTTTCATATATTATATCATTTTTTGCGTCAAACGTCACGTCACGCACAAAATTTGTCGCGATGATTTTTCCTTTTCGTCGAACATTTGCCTCGTTTTAATTTTCGCGTGCGTGAGATAATACGTTTGAGAGACAAAAAGGAGGCGCACTGTGAAAAAGAATTTCGTTTTTGCGAGCATTTGCGTTATTTTATCCGTGTCACTTATGAACTGTACCGCGGGCGTCAGCTTTGCCGTGCCGTTTACGAGAAGCGACGACGAAAAAGTGTATTCCTGGCATCAAAACAACTCAAAAAAGATCGCGCTCACATTTGATGACGGTCCGCACGCAAGCTACACCGCGGAAATCATCGATCTTTTGGATGAGTATTCCGCAAAGGCCACGTTCTTCGTAATAGGGAGCTGTGCGGAGACTTACCCCGACGTTCTTGCGGAATGCGTTCGTCGCGGACATGAGATCGGAAATCATACCTATTCTCACGCGAATCTCCGAAGCGCGCAGGAGCAAAGGTGTCGCGACGAGATACTCTGTGCGGAACGCGCGATATATGAAGCGGCCGAGATAAAGCCGAAGCTTCTGAGACCGCCGGAGGGGAAGTATTCCGACGAGATTTGCGCTTTGGCGGATGAACTCGACTACAAGATCATACTTTGGACCGTCGACACACGCGACTGGGCGCACACGCCGCCCGAACGGATATTTGAAAATATCAAGGCAAACGTAAAAAGCGGGGATATTATCCTTTTTCACGACAATATTACGGGAAAATCGCCGACAATCGATGCGCTCAGACTCGTTTTGCCGTATCTTTCGGCAGAGGGATACAGCTTCGTGACGGTATCGGAACTCATAGAGAGCAAGTGAAAGAAAAAATATTGTGAATTTTTCAAAATGTGCACACTTTTTATCTGTTTTGTGATAGAATAATAGCGTTATGGCAGTAATGCCGACAGTACTATTTATTTTTTCTTATTTTTCGCGAAAGCGAAGGAGGTTCACTATGATGAAGCTTGGAATCATCGGCGCGTCGTATCCGGATCAGTACGGTCCGAAGACATTTGAAGCCGTTGGAAAGCTCGGCCTCGATTTCATTGAGGTCACCTGCAACTTCGACCCCGAGTCGGAGAAGTTCATTGCAAGCGCAAAGGACGTAAGAAAGCTTGTGGACGAGACCGGTATTCAGATCGGTTCCGTCGGCAGATGGAATCTTGAAAACGTCAACTGCGGCGGCAAGATCGACGAGGCACAGTTCGACAAGAACATTCGTCTTATCAATGCAGCAGCCGAGGTAGGATGCCCCGTGTTCGTTTGCGGATGCAACTACGACGGCGATGTTTCGCTTTATAAGAACTACGGCGTTGCCATCGAGTATTTCAGCCGCCTCGTTGAGGAGGGCAAGAAGCTCGGCGTTAAGGTCGCGACATACAACTGCCACTGGAACAACTTTATCGTTGAGCCGAAGCACTGGGAGATCGTTATTGACTCCGTTCCCGAGCTCGGTATCAAGTTCGACCCCTCGCACGCGATGACGAGAGACATCCACGGCGGTACATATCTCCGCGAGATGGACAAGTGGCTCCCGCACATCTACCACATCCACATCAAGGGCTCTACATATCTCAGAACAGAGCACATCGACTCTCCTCCGGCAGGCATGGATCAGACTGACTGGAACACGATCTTCGTTCTTCTTTATAAGCACGGATATCAGGGCGGTCTCAGCATCGAGCCCCATTCCGGTGTATGGCAGGGTGCTCTCGGCGAGGCCGGCGTAAAGTTTACTGTTGATTTCCTCCGCAGATACCTTGTTCAGTATTGATTCCTATTGACAAACGATGATATTTGTGCTATTATTAATATAGCTTATTGCACAAACGTATTATCGTAAATTTATTTGGTCAGGAGTTAAATATGGAAACCAAACGCAATCTGAAGTACTATATCGCACCTCCCATTTCGATTCCCACCATCGTCGGACTTGTCATCGCGGCGGTCGGTCTCGTTATGGCACTCATCATGGCGAGCAAGATACCCGGTATCGCAGTCATCGTTGTCGGCCTTTTGGTGGTCATGTTCACCACCGGAGGTAAGTCGAACGATACCGACATCGAGTTCCAGGCACGTGCTCTTACCGCTGACCTCCTCGAAAATTCGATGAAGAAGTTTGAGGTTTACGAGAAGCACTTCCTCAAGATGCTCAAGCCGGTAGACCTTGCGGGCTATGATTTCGAGGCTAAGGAAGACGAGTTCTACTACAAAAAAGGTCAGGACGGTACTCCCAGAACAAACTACTTCAAGGCGTATAACCTTATCTTCACCGGCGAGAAGATGTTCGTGTACGGCCGTCGTCTCTCCCTTACAAATGAGGAGATCAATGAAACTGTCACAGCACAGTACAAGTACACCGAGCTCTCCCGCGCCGAGGTCGTCGAGAAAGAATTCAAGACACCCAAGGGTGAGAGCGTAACTTATCACGTATTTAAGATATACGATAAGGACGGAAATGCTGTTATCGATACCTGTATCGACTACGGCGCAGACTCCGATAAAGCCGTTGAGGATATCAACCGCGCATTCGCAGTTCGCACGGCAGAGCTTGAAAAGCGTGCCGAGGAGCGTGCTGTCAAGCTTCGCGAGTTCCGCGAAAAAGTCATGTCCGGTCAAGACCTCGGTCTTACACAGGAAAGCCTTGACGTCTGATTAAAAATGATAAGCAGCATCCGTGCTTGAAATGGGTGCTGCTTTTTCATGTTTTCAAAGGTGCAAAAGATATTTCGCGTTCTTTTCAAATATTTTGTCGCACAGCTCCGAGGATAGCCCGAAGCTTTCGATGAAGCGGACATTCTCGTCGGGTGGACACCACGGACAGTCGCTTGCGAACAGTATGCGATCGGGATCGTGAGATGTCAGAATGTGCTTGAGCGTGTCACGGTCGTGATCTTCGACGTATGCGAGGGAAGTGTCGATCCATAAAGGTCGGCCGCAGAGCTTTTCGAGAACCTCATCCCACATACAGTTTGCACCGAAATGTGCGCAGACGAGCTTTAACGACGGGTGTCGCTCTGTTACGCGCAGTATCATATCGGGAGTCGCGTGAATGTGCTCGGGCGAGCAGACGTCAAGCCCCGCGTGAATGATGACAAACAACCCGAGCGACGAGCACAGCTCGAAAATCGTGTCGTAGATCGGATCGTCAATGTCGAACCCCATGTAGTCGGGATGGAGCTTGATGCCCGGGAGATTTGCGCCCGTTATCCGTGAAAGTTGAAACTCGACATCTTCGCACATCGGATGAACACTGCCGAGCGGCATGATCTCCGGGTATTTTTCCGCACTTTCGACTGCGAAAGAATTTACATTGTCGGTCTGCTTCGCGTTTGTGGCGATATTGCAAACTACCGAAATGTCGATCCCCCACGATTTCATCTTTTTCGTGAGGTCGCCGAGCGTGCCGTCGGTCAACGGCTCACGATCTATGTGCACCTTGAGACTGTCGACGGCGCGACGCGCCAGCTTGTCTGGGAATGCGTGGGTGTGAAAATCTATTATCATGCTTTTTTCATCCTTTCGTGTGCTATCTTATATTATACCTCAAGGACAGTGCTTTTGCAAACGTCGGAAAGAATTTTTTTCGCGCAAAAGCGAAGTGAAAATCATGTGGTTTTCGACGGGCAAAAAGGTTGTGAATAAAGTGTAAACAATGCGCTCAGATGTTGCAATTTACGCTTTTTTGAGGTATCATTATTATAATGGGGTCAAGTGGTGTTTTCAGGAACATCATCCGGCTTGACTCCGGTGCAAATTCGGTGCGCGATGAACCGCGTGAGCACGATTTCTGCCTCTTTGTTCGCCCCATGGCGTTCAATAAAGGCGCATTTCGCGCTTATGCGAACGCAAATGCCGCACCGCTGAGCAAGTTTAAATTTATTCAATATATTTCGGAGGAATTTCATGGACAAGTTTAACCTCGAAGCTTTTGCCGAGACTCTGCGTAATATCAGCGTCAAGACAGCTTCCGCTCTCCGTGATCTCCTTGCCGAAAGCGATCTGCCCGGCGGCGGAGAGCTTAACGCAAGAGGTCGCCTCGAAGCTCTCTTTGACGAGGGTACTTTCTCT